>JAZGCO010000076.1:0-7582 GCA_036476995.1 Gemmatimonadota bacterium | reverse complement strand
GGATCGAACCCACGACCTACGGATTAAAAGTCCGTTGCTCTCCCAACTGAGCTACCCGGTCTCATGAGCGCTGTCTGGCGCACATATATACATGTGCTGCCTGATGATACGGTCTTTCGTATCGCCTCTGCAATATCTGTCAGCAGACGAAGGAGATATGGAACGTCTAGCAAGCGCCGCGATCGCGGCTGGTTGCCCCAGAGCCTGTCGGGGTAGACGAACTCGGCTTACCGACACATGACCTACACCGCCCGTGCCCTACACTTCGACTCCCCTTAAACGAAGCGCATTACCAACCACCGACACCGAGCTGAAGCTCATTGCCGCCGCAGCGATGATTGGGCTCAGAAGCAGTCCGAAAACCGGGTACAGAACCCCCGCGGCGATGGGAACGCCTGCCGCGTTGTAGGCGAACGCGAAGAAGAGATTCTGCTTGATGTTGGCCATCGTGCGACGACTCAGCCGCCGTGCCCGAGCGATGGCTCGCAGGTCGCCTTTGACCAGCGTCACGCCCGCGCTCTCCATCGCCACATCGGTTCCGGTCCCCATCGCGATACCAACGTGCGCTTGGGCAAGGGCGGGCGCGTCGTTGATCCCGTCTCCCGCCATCGCCACAGTACGGCCCTCACTCTGCAGGCGCTTGATCACGTCCGCCTTCTGGTCGGGCAAGACTTCGGAGAGGACCTCGTCGATATCGAGCTTTCGGGCGACGGCCCGCGCTGTCGTCTCGCTGTCTCCCGTTAGCATCACAATGTGCAGGCCCTCGCGATGCAATGTCTCGATAGCCTCGGGTGTGCCATCCTTGATCGGGTCGGCTACACCCAGGGTGCCGATGGCCAAGCCGTCGACGGCAACGAACATCACCGTTTGGCCGTCGCTCCTAAGTTCCTCGGCGCTGGCCACGAAGCTCCCCAGATCCACTTCGAGGTCGTCCATCAATACGCGGTTGCCAAGCCCTATTTCGTGCCCATCTACAAGTCCCAAAACGCCCTTGCCGGTGATGGACTCGAAATTCTCGGTGGACGCGAGTTCAACACCCCGCTCTTCTGCTCCCTTGACGATGGCCGCCGCCAGGGGATGCTCGCTTCCGCGTTCCAGGGTCGCCGCGAACCGCAGGAGGACCGCTTCCGCGGTACCGTCGGCGACATCCACGCTGACCAGCTTCGGCTTGCCTTCTGTGAGCGTCCCGGTCTTATCCACCACGAGCGTGTCGACCTTGCGCATCACTTCGATCGCCTCGGCGTTCTTGAACAGGATGCCGATACTGGCGCCCTTGCCGGTCGCGACCATGATGGACATGGGTGTGGCCAACCCGAGGGCACACGGACAGGCGATGATGAGGACGGCGACCGCATTGATGAGCGCGTGCGCCATGCGCGGTTCAGGCCCGATGAGCGACCAGACCGAGAACGTGACGATAGCGATCAGGATAACGGCGGGCACGAAGTAGCCGGCGACCACGTCGGCGAGCTTCTGGATAGGAGCGCGGCTACGTTGTGCCTCGGAGACCATCTTCACGATCTGGGAGAGAAGGGTGTCGGCGCCAACCTTCTCGGCACGCAGCACGAAGCCACCCGTGCCGTTGACGGTCGCACCGATCACTCTATCGCCCGGATGCTTTTCGACCGGGATAGACTCACCCGTGACCATCGACTCATCTACGGAACTGGATCCCTCCAGGACGACCCCGTCCACGGGCACCTTCTCGCCGGGCCGCACGCGGAGTCGATCGCCGACCTGTACGATGTCCAGCGGCACGTCCACCTCGGTGCCATCGCTCTCGATCCGTCGGGCGGTCTTCGCCTGCATTCCGAGCAACTTCCTGATGGCCTGGCCCGTCTGACTGCGGGCGCGTAGCTCGAGCACTTGGCCGAGCAGGATGAGCGTCACGATCGTGCCGGCCGCCTCAAAATAGACCGCGACTTCGCCGTCCGCGCGGAACGACTCGGGGAAGAGGCCCGGGAGGAGCGCCGCCACGAGGCTGTACACGTACGCCACGGCCACGCCGAGTCCGATCAGCGTGAACATGTTGAGGCTTTTGTTCTTCAGGGACTGTACCGCGCGAACGTAGAACGGCCACGCCGACCACAAGCACACTGGAGTCGCGAGCGCGAGTTCTACGAGCGTCCGGGCCCGCATGGAGAATAGCCGCGAGATAGGCTGTCCTGGAAGCAGGTCGCCCATGGCGACCACTACCAGCGGGAGCGTCAGCGCAGCGGCGAACCAGAGGCGCCGTGACATGTCCTCGAGCTCCGGGTTCACCTCGGTTGCATCGACATCCAGCGACTGCGGCTCGAGCGCCATCCCGCAGATCGGGCAGGTGCCGGGTTCGTCGCGCACGATCTCGGGGTGCATCGGGCAAACCCATTCGGTTTGCGCGGTTGGCTGCGGGACGCCCACGGGTTCAAGGGCCATTCCGCACTTCGGGCATGTGCCGGGTTCCGGCTCACGCACCTCGGGGTGCATCGGACAGGTGTAACTAGCCATTCGTCCCCCACTGTCGATGCGCCTCAGAGAAGCGAGAGAAACCAAGCCAATCGACTTATATGCGTCTCCGCGGGAGGCCATCTAATATTGCAGAATGGTAGCACGTTATGGCACCCACAAGTACATGGCAAACCGATCATTCTGGGAAATCCGGGTGATGGAAGGAAGGCGCATGCTGCGGGGCCAGCCGGTCTAGTTTGCAAGATTAGCGCGCCTTTCGGCCACGCGCTACGTATACTGGTACCCCTGGCCGAGTTATTGCGCGGGTCGGCGGGTGAAGTCGAAGTACACACGAGCGAGCAGACAGGCACAGCACATGTTGAACGCGCTAGGAATCGGAACGGTTAGCCTGAACCAGGCGGCGGCGGAGTACGCCGCGACTACATTCTTTACGTCCATTCGGATGTTTCTTGGAGACGTAACCAGATATGCGAACACCCATCAGGCAGAGGTCGCGATCGGCGTCCTGGTTCTTGTTCTGCTGGTGGTGTTTCTGTTCAAGAAGGGCTGAGTCGGAGGCCGCCGCTCACAATCCGCCGATGCCGGGGATTTCTACAGCTTCTAGAGCTCCTCGAAGTATTGGTAGTCGCCCGTCATCTCATACAGCTTCGCACTTCTCTTTAGTAGCTTGCTTCGTATCCGCTTGAGCTGCATGTGCCGGACGAAGACCACCCAGGCCAGCATCCCTACGAGAGCCCAGGCCGGCTCGACCGCCGGCTGAACCAGCGTCCACCCGAGCAGACCCATGACCACCAGCGTGCCCGCCGTTGGCACTATCTGCTCGCGTACGTAGGCTCGGTAGGGCTCTGGAAAGCGGGCACGGTACGTGTCGAGGAAGAAACCGGACGCCACCAGAATGGCAACGACTACTGCGAGCCCGGCCGCGGTGGCCAGGCCATAGGCTACGATGTTTCCTGTCAAGTGAGTCATCCTTACGCTTCCCTTCCGAGCGGCGGCAGCCGTTCGAGGGAGACGGCAGCAATCCCTATACCACGAAACAGGCCGCACGGAACTGCTGTCATTACGGGGTGTTATGGCGCGGCCGTTATTAGGATCGGAGGTCCGAAACGGGAGGAAGTGGCCGAAAACTGTAAGATTTTCTGGATCTCGGGAGCTGGTAGGGCAAAGCTCGCTGGATTCGCTCGCGCAGCTACTCCCGCTCTGCCTTACGCTCCACAAGCACGCGTTCGGCGCGGCGCCTCGCGGCCTGGAGCGGAGAATGACCATGAGCGCTGGCTTCGGAAAAGATGGCGTCCAGAGTCCCGGCGATCCCGCCAATGCGTTCCCGCAAGACAGCGTCGTCGTGCTCCCCGAGGTGCATAAGGCCGAACGCGATCGCGCCGCCGCCGTTCACTACGTAGTCGGGCGCATACAGAATCCCCGCATCGTGGAGACGCTCCGCATCCAGATCCACTTCGAGCTGGTTGTTCGCCGAACCGGCCACCACACGCGCCTTCAGCAGCGGAATCGTGGCTTCGCTCAGCACGCCGCCCACGGCGCAGGGAGCAAACACGTCGCACTCGGCACCGTACGCAGAATCAGCTGCGACGACGGATCCGCCGACCTCGTCTGCGAGAACTTCGGCACGCTCAGCGTCCATATCGGTGACCGTGACCCTGGCGCCTTCTTGCGCCAGCAGACGGGCGAGAGGCGCGCCCACGTCGCCGACGCCCTGCACAAGTACGCTGACGCCCTCCAGCGACTCGGCGCCCAGCCCGTGCCGGGTCGCTGCTTTGAGCCCGACCAGGACGCCGAGAGCCGTGTGCGGCCCCGGATCCTGGGGACGACCGTCATGCATCCCCATGATGTACCGGCACTCCTCGGCCATCACTCCCATGTCGGCTGGCGTGGTTCCCATATCCACGCCGGTAGAGAAGGCGCCGTTGAGGGAATCGATCAGGCGAGCGAACCGGCGTAGCAATCCCTCTCGCGCCGAGCCTGCTAGCCCAGGCGGCACTGCGAGGACCGACTTGCCACCGCCGAAGGGAAAGTCGATCGCAGCCCACTTGTAGGTCATTCCTTCGGCCAGCCGCATCGCGTCCCTCAGGCCGTCGGCCGGTCGGGCATACGTCTTCATCCGGCAGCCGCCCACCGCTCCACCCAGCGTCGAGTCGTGGAGCGCGATGAAGCACCAGGCCCCCGACGGCTTGTCGAAGCGACTGACTACGGCTTCGCCGCCCCAATCGCAGATGAGTTCTGCCTGGGTCATTTCCGTGTCTCCCCGGCAGACGAGTACAAATCGAGTTCCGGCTGAACGACCGGTGAGAATGTTCCCCGGTGGTGAGGTGAGGGTCCGTGCACCCGAATCGCCGCCAGATGATGGCCGGTGGCGTATCCCTTGTTGCTCGCCCAGCCGTACTGCGGATACCGGCGGTCCAGCAGCTCCATGAGGCGGTCCCGTACCACTTTGGCCAGAATGGACGCACAGGCGATGGAGAGAGACCGACGATCACCTTGGTGAATGTGGATGTGCTCACCGAGCTCCGGCATGGGATTTCCATCGACGAGCAGAAGGTCGGGATCAAACGGAAGCCGCGCGATTGCTCGGCGCATGGCGAGCCCGGCAGCGCGGCGCACGTTGAGGCGCTCGACTTCGCGTGTGGAGGCCGCGGATACCGCAAAGCCGCTGACTTCCGAGCGGATCACGGCCGCGAGTTCCTCTCGGTGCGCACGTGTCAGGAGTTTGCTGTCGTAGGCACCCTCGATGGCCTGGCCGGGGTGCAGTGACACCGCTGCAGCCACGACGGGACCGGCGAGAGGGCCGCATCCAACCTCATCTACACCCACAACGTGCTCCGACCCGCGGGCCCAGCCGTCCTTCTCGAAATCGGTGGGCGCTGTACGAAGCACGGATCTAGCGACAGGCTCGGCTACTCGGCCTTCTCTTCGCCTTCACCGACGGCGGCGGCTTCCGCCTCGGCTTCGGGCGTGTCGATCTCGGCTTCGGGCTCAGGGTCTGCGACCTCTGATTCTGCTGGGGCCTCCGACTCAGGGGCTGAGGCCTCGTATTCTGCTGGGGCCTCCGACTCAATCTGCACTTCGGCCTCGGCCTCAGCTACCGGTTCGACAGCCTCCGCAGTGGCGTCTTCCGCGTCTTCAGTCGCTTCGGCTGATTCCGCTGCTTCCGCTGCTTCGGCGGCTTCTCGCGCCGCCAGCTCCTCGGCGGCCGCGGCGGCCTCCATCTCCATGGCCTTGCTCTCCCACCAGCGACGCTCGCGCACGCGGGCCCGCTTGCCGCGCCGGGCGCGGAGGTAGTACAGCTTGGCGCGTCGCACGTGGCCGCGGCGAAGAACTTCGAGGCGAGCAATAGACGGTGAATGTACCGGGAATATCCGCTCGACGCCCACTCCGCCAGAAATCTTGCGGACTGTGAACGTTTCGCTGAGACCCGCTCCGCCACGAGCGATGCAGATACCCTCGAACACCTGGATACGCTCTTTGGCACCCTCGACGACGCGTACATGGACGCGGATCGTATCGCCTGGATCGAACGCCGGAATGTCCGGCCGCATCTGCTGCGCTTCGATCTCCGCTATTCTGGGATCCACGATCATTGCTCCTTAAGCGGGTCGCCCTACGCGACCGAATCTTCCGATGAATCTTCCTCGGCCTTCCACAGCTCCGGCCGTCTCTCCTTCGTGAGGCGTCTAGCCTCCGATTTTCGCCACTCCTCCACCTCGCGGTGGTCGCCGGAGCGCAGTACTGCCGGCACTTCCAGTCCCCTGTACTCAGCTGGCCGCGTATACTCCGGCGGAGCCAGTAGTCCGTCGTAGAACGAATCTCCGGCGGCCGAGACGTGATCCTTGATCGAGCCGGGTAGTAGCCGCACCGTAGCATCTATCACCACCAGCGCCGCCGGCTCACCCCCTGAGAGCACGAAGTCTCCGACGGACAATTCCTCCGTCGCCAGCGCCTCCGCGACCCTCTCATCCACTCCCTTGTAATGCCCGCAGAGAAGCGTGAGCTCCTCGGCCAGCGAATACCGAACCGCCGTCTCATGATCGAAGCGGCGACCACGCGGACTCAACAGAACGACTGGGCCCGCAGGCTTCAAAGCGTCCATCGCCTCAAAGAACGGTTCCGGCTTCATGACCATCCCGGCTCCGCCACCATAGGGCTCATCATCTACGGTGCGGTGGCGATCGTGCGTGAACTCCCGCAGGTCCACCAGCCGGTACTCGGCGATTCCATACGCGGCCGCCCGGCCCACAATACTCGTGGCCAAGGCAGCTTCGAAATAGCCGGGGAAGATCGAAACGACGTTGATCCTCATTGGACTACTCCAACAATCCTGGCGGCGGGTCGGCCACCAGCCGACGAGCCTCCGAGTCTACCTCTCGAATAATCCGCCTCGTGAACGGGATCAATTGTTCCCCGTCCGGACCGTCTACCCCGAGGAGCGTCTGCTTGGCAGCGTCATAAACTCTGCTGACACACCCCACGAGATCTCCGCCAACCAACACAACCTCATAACCGACGAGATCATGCATGAAGAATTCGCCTTCTTCCAACTCGGGCAGCTCGGAGAGCGGCAGCGTCAAGTGCGCTCCCGTCATCCTTTCTGCCGTTGTCCGGTCCGAAACTTCCTCGAAACGGGCGAGAATAGTCTTCCCGTGCGGCCGAATTTCTGTCAGTGTTACGCTTCCGGGAATTCCCGGCTGCGCGCCCTGCAAGCCAAACGACCGGCCCGGAGCAAGGACCTCGTCCGGGTGGTCCGTTCTCCCGAGCAACTGTACTTCTCCGTCACGCCCATGCGCCCGCCGAACGAGCGCCACAGCAATGTCGTCCATCTGCGATGCGACGGCGTCTCGCTCTACTTGTCGTCAGCTTCCTCGGCGTCGTCGGCTTCAGCCTCCGGTGCCTCTTCTACTTCTGCCTCAGCTTCCGGCGCATCCTCGATGGCTACTTCAGCTTCTGCCTCAGGAGCAGCGTCGGCCTCGGCTTCCGGAGCGTCGACGGCCTCAGCTTCCGGGGCGTCGTCTGCCTCAGATTCCGGAGCTTCTTCAACTTCTGGAGCGTCGTCCGTCTCTGCCTCGGCCTCGCTGGCTTCCTCCGCCTCAGAATCGGGAGCATCTTCCGGCGCCTCTTCAGCCTC
>JAZGCO010000075.1:0-22181 GCA_036476995.1 Gemmatimonadota bacterium | reverse complement strand
GAGCGGCTGCGCGAACAACTGGGACGCATCCGCGAGATAGCTCCTGGAGTGCGCGCCTTCAGCTTTTTCTCCAGCGGCGGCCGTCTCGGCGCGTCGATTCAGAACCTGGGCGACCAGCTGGGTGACTATTTCGGCATGGGCGAGAGGGACGGAGTTCTGGTGACTTCCGTGTCCGAGGAGTCGGCCGCCGCGGAAGGCGGGCTAAGAGCCGGTGACATCATCCTCGGCGTCAACGGACAGAACATCGATGGTCCACAAGGGCTGCTCAAGGCGATCCGCGAGGCGGACGCCGGTGGGATGGAGCTCAGTATTCTCCGCGACAAGCGCGAGCGCTCAGTGACCGTAGACCTTCCCGAGCGGGAAGAGGGAGGCTTCATGCATCGCCGAAGCGCCCCGGGCGGAGCGCAGAGTTTCTATTTCAACACGGACGACATGGACTTCGGGGACTTCGAATTCGTGATGCCGGACATGGAGTCCATGTTCGAAGGACTCGAGGGCTTGGGAGAAGTGTTCGAAAAGGCGTTTGACGATGCCGGCATCCGCTGGCACTCGCCGGAGAGCGTTGCACCTGCTCCGCACCGCGCGCGATCGGTTGTCTCGGCCTGACCGCAGAGTGGAGGAGCGAGTAGGCAGTACCGGGGGCGGCCTGCGTGCCGCCCCCTTTTTCTTGGCTTGTAGCTCAGGCTTGTAGGTTCGGTAACCAGCTTTCATCTTACGGAACGCTTCCTCCCCGAGCCCTGTGAGCGTATGCAAGCGACCCCCGATCCTCGCAGTATCGTCACGCCGGACGCGTTTTCGGTGTCTCCAGACCTGCTTGGCCGGCCGTTGGCGAAGCCGTGGCGCCGAGCAGCAGCGATCCTGATCGACCTGTCCATCATCGCCTTGCTGGCCAACGCCAACGGCCTGCTCCTGGCCGTCACCGCAGGTCTGTTCTTCTTCCGCGTCGCGCAGCGCGGAGCCGGGAGCGCGCGATCGAGCAAACTACTGCGCGGTGGCTTCGGGTGTCTTGGGGCGATCATCCTGTTCTCGGTCATCGCTGGCATATGGGCCGCTCGGTTCATTGATTCTGAGATCCCGCTCGATTCGGAGACAGGCGCCACGATTACGCTGCGGGAGGCGGGGGTCGCGCTGGGCGACATCGGCACGCTGCTCAGTTCACAGGATTCAGTGAGGACCAGCGCCGCTGCAGACCGGCTCGTTTCTCTCCTGGCCGAGAGCGGAGTCTCGCCGGAGGACATACCTGCCGAGGTGGAGGACCTGTCGGACTCAGGGCTAAGTGAAGCTGCGCTGGGAGCTCTGGCCAGAGCTATCTCACACCTTTCTTCCTCCGATGCACCGGCAGATGAGGAGGCACCAGCTTCCCTGGACAGCCTTCTTCAGAGATTCCTGGCCGCCAGCGTCGCCGGTGACAGCGCGGACATTGAATCGACTCGAGCCCGGGCCGCAGAGCGGCTGGCCGAACCGGAACTTTCCCGGCGCGACCGGACGATCGCGAGGCTGTCCAGGCGCAACGACGATCTTTCCGAGGAGCTGAGCCAGGCGGAGACCGACCTGGAAGAGGCGAAAAACCGCGGACTTCTTGCCACGATCCGCAAGTTTCTGGACGACCTCGGACTTGGACTCGGGTGGTCCGGACTGTACTTCACGTTCTTCACCGGCCTCACTCGTGGCCAAACGCCTGGCAAGCGACTTCTGGGGATCCGCGTTCTCAGGTTGGATGGAAAGCCCATCAGTTGGTGGATCTCGTTCGAACGCTTCGGAGGGTATGCGGCGGGGCTACTCACCGGCCTGCTCGGATTTCTTCAAATTCTCTGGGACCGGAACCGGCAAGGAGTGCACGATAAGCTGGCCGAGACCGTCGTAGTTCGCGTCAGCCGCGCCGGCGGCCAGCCCGAAGGTTGACCCTGTTTCTCAGGGCAGTGGTGCTCCCGCCCGCCATCCAGCCTCGTCAAGATCCGCCATCAGCGCTAGGACTGCAGCCAGCTCGCTCTGAACGGTCAGGACTAGCATGTCACCCTCCTGGGCCCAAGCCAGGGCCATGCGCGCGGCCTCCGTATCCGAACCCGCGTGCGCCCAGAGATCGGCAGCAGCTCCAGAGCGCTGCAGCTCGTCTTCGAGCAGGCCGGGGACTTCACCCGGCTGCCTGCCCCGCCGATACGCGTCTAGCTCCTTGATCAGGATGCGGTCCGGCCCCATCTCGAGCGCGGCTCTCGCCAAGGCCCGGATCGAGTGGTCGTCCCGGTCACCAGCCTGTCCTATCGCCACGAGCAAACGCGCGTGTGGCAGCTGCTCTACCGTATGACCGAGCGCAGCGAGTCCGTGGGGGTTGTGAGCAAAATCGACCAGGGCGGTAGTGGTTCCAAAGCGAAAGAAATTGCCGCGACCGCGGTTGTCGTCGGCGCTTCCCCCGATGGCCGCCAGGCCGCGAGCAATGTCTTCCGCTGAGACGCCGACTGCGCGGGCCAGGCCGGCGGCGGTGAGCGCGTTGTACACGTTGTGCCGCGCGGCGCCACCAAGGCACACGGGTATGTCGGAGAGGCCGGTCACCTGGGTGCGATCCCGGCCCTCGAGAATCACGAGCTCGGAGTCGTCGATCGTGCACACCACCCCGCCTCTTGCCAAGTGGGCCTGAATCTCCGGCCGAGTCGGGTGTAGTGTACACCAGGTGATGCGGAGTGGACCGGCACCGGACTCCGCGCGGCGCTTCACGGCTGCTGTCAGGTGCTCGTCATCGGCGTTTAGCACTACCACTCCGTGTTCGGCCGCACGGGTGACCACGAGCTTCACGTCGGCCAACTCATCGAGGTCAGAAACGCCAAACTCGCCCATGTGGTCTGCGGCGACGTTCGTGACTGCGGCGGCGTTGGCGTCGACTACGCCCAAGCCACGGCGCAGCAGTCCGCCACGCGCCGCCTCCAGCAGCGCAATCTCGACGCGCCGGTCGCGGACCACCGCTCGGGCGCCTCCCGGACCCGACCAATCACCCGCGTCCACGAGGTCTCCACCAACGGTGATTCCGTCCGTAGAGGTGCTGCCGGCCACGAGTCCCGCCGCCCGCATAATGGAGGCAAGCAGGCGCACTGTAGTCGTCTTGCCGTTCGTTCCCGTCACCACGAGAACAGGAACGTCGTGAACATCATCCCAGGGAACCTCAGACGGATCGGGCAGCGCGTCGACCGGCCAGCTCACCGAGCCCGTTCCCAGACCCACTGACGCCACTTCGTCGTCGCTGAGAAACGCTACGCCTCGCTCCTCCGCGGCTTGTTTTAGGGCCAGCAAGGGAGGGTTCACTTCCGCGGCAATCGTAGAGCGTAGCTGCTCGATCTCGGATACAGCCGGTTCAGATTCGGCCGGCGCTGACCGGTCGGCACCGGTCCGGAAGCGGTCCTGCGCGGCGGCGAGGGCCATTTCGTTCAGTTCGCAGGCTGCGTACAGGGCATCTACCGGAGCGCTGAGGACCAGGCTGATTCCGCCGGTGAACGTCCGAGCATGGGTCTGGTGTTGGCCCCAACCCACCGCGCGCAGCCGCTGCCTGGCTTCCGTCGCCCACAGCCGGCCGAGGGCGGCGGCATCTAACTCGGCTGGCACGGCCAGGTCAATGACCGCACCCGGATGATTCCAGAACAGGTTGGGCCCGGTAAGCCGGCGGGACTCCAGCAGTTCAAAGCCAGCCACCTGGCCTCAGTCCTCGGTTTCGCGGGCCAACCGCACTCCCCGCTCGTCACGAACCAATTTCGTTTGCCCTGCTTCGATCAGATCGGCCGGCGTTTCCGGTGGCGGGGAAGGCGCCACGGATCTCTTCGCGCCACGTTCGTTGTCAGCGGCGGACGGGGCAGGCCCGGCGACCGGGAAGGCTTCCGCAGGGCTCTCGAGGCCGGGGGAGAACCGAGTGATCTGATCCCAGCACCGCTTGATCTGGTCACCGAAAACGAGCAGCAAATCGTCAGGTTCTGCGGCTCGGAGTCCAGTGTCGATGGCGAGCTGCTCGTCCGGCACCATGAGAATCTGATCTTCGCTCACGCCGGCTGCCATCAGTTCGCTGCGAAGCATCTCCGGTATCTCGTTCGGCTCACGGCCACGTAGGGCGTCATCTCGCTTGCATATATAAAGGTCAAAGCAGCCCGCGGCCGCCCGCGCGATATCTCCCACGTCCTGGTCTCGCCGGTCGCCGGGCGCCGCGAGCACACAGATGCGCCTGCCGATCACTTCCATGTCGGTGACTAGATCGCACAGAGCTTGTACCGCCGCCGCATTGTGACCGTAGTCCAGAATGACCTTGAACGGGTGCTCGTGGAACACGTTCATCCGCCCGGGAGCTTGGAAGAACGAGGTGTCGAACGTTCGGAGCCCGTGACGAATATCTTCGAGTTTCAGTCCCATCTTGTACGCAATGACCGCCGCGAACATGGCATTCTGAACGTTGTGCCGGGCCTTTCCCTCTAGCGTGGCGGGGATGAGGTGTGTCCAGAGGAGCGGCATGTGAGACCCGCCCTCATACAGCGTAATCATCTGGCCGTTGACACCGTCCTCGAGTGCCGCCGCGCAGCCGCCGGCTCGAATATGCTCCCGAACTAGCGTGTGCTTGGGGTTCAGGGTGACATAGCAAACCGAGTCCGATTCTGTATAGTCGGCCATCTTCAGGCACAGGTCATCATCGGCGTTGAGGACGGCCGCTTCCTGCGCCACCTCCACTACGATGCGCTTGATCTCGGCGAGTTCCTCCAGGGTGTCGACTCCCCTGAGTCCGAGGTGATCCGCGGCCACGTTGAGGCAGGCGCCCACCGTGCTTCGCCGGTAACCGAGCCCGGACCGAAGCAGGCCTCCACGTGCCGTCTCCAGCACGGCGACATCAACGGAGGGGTCGCGCAGCACCATCCGGGCCGCGGCTGGCCCGGTCATGTCCCCCTCCACTGTCCGCTGGCCGTCGATATAGACGCCGTCCGTGGTCGTCAGTCCTACGTGCCGTCCCGCCAGCTTGAGGATGTGGGCGACCATCCGTGCGGTGGTCGTCTTGCCGTTGGTACCCGTGATCGAGGCGATCGGGATCGAACTAGGTGAGCCTGGGGGGAACAACATGTCCATCACGGGCTTGGCTACATCGCGCGGTTTTCCCTCACTGGGTGACACGTGCATGCGGAAGCCGGGTGCTGCGTTCACCTCGCAAATCGCTCCCCCGGTTTCCCGGTACGAGCGTGAAATATCGGACGTGAGGAAATCCACACCGGCCACGTCGAGCCCGATAGCCAGCGCGGCGCGCTGTGCCATCTCCCGGTTGTCCGGATGGACAATGTCGGTAACGTCCTCGGCCGTACCGCCCGTGGACAGGTTACCGGTCGATCGGAGATACACGACTTCGTCTTCGGCCGGCACCGACTCGCGGGTGTATCCGAGCTGTTGCAGCAGTCGCTTCGCCTGGTGGTCAAACTCGATCCGGGTCAACACCTTTTCATGGCCGATGCCTCGCCGCGGGTCGGCGTTGACCGCCGCTACCAATTCATCAACGGTACTCTTGCCGTCTCCGACGATGTGTCCCGGAACCCGGCGCGAAACCGCGACCAATTCGCCGGCGATCACTAGCATGCGGTGATCCAGGCCGGTAATGCACGACTCCACGATGATCGTCCGTGCGTGCTGCCGGGCCTCCTCAAACGCGGTTCGAACCTGATCGGCCTCGACGAGATTGAGCGACACGCCGCGGCCGTGATTCGCGTTGAGGGGCTTCACGACTACCGGGTAACCGATCCGCTCGGCCACACGCGCCGCGCGCTCCGCATCGTATACGAGGCGCTGCTGCGGCACCGGCAGGCCCAGGTCGCCCAGAATCTGGTTGGTCTCCTCCTTATCGGAGGCTATCTCGACGGCGATATGGCGGGTTTCGCTCGTGACGGTCGCCTGGATCCGGCGCTGGTACTTGGCGTGGCCGAACTGAACCAGGCTGTACGGATTGAGGCGGATCCAGGGGATCCCGCGTTCCTCTGCCGCGCGTACGAGAGACGCCGTACTCGGCCCCAGGGCGCGCCGCTGTGCGAATCGAATGTAGGCCTCCTGTTCCGCCACGAAGTCGAACGCTTCGTCAGCACCACCCGCGGCTGACGCCAGCTCGGCGGGCAGCAGGTTCTCAAGCAGGGAGAGCGCGAGCTTGCCCGCTTCGAGGCCTTCCTCCGACTGCTCATAGGCGTACACCACGTGGTACACGCCCTCCGGGCCCGCAGACCGGGTCTTTCCAAACGTGACATCCAGACCGGCGGTATTCTGAAGTTCGATGGCAACGTGCTCGAGGACGTGGCCCAGCCAGGTGCCTTCGTCCTCTCGAAGCCGCCGCACCAATCCGCCCGGCTCGCCGTACGAACAGCCGTGTTCATGCAGACCCGGCAACGCCTCGAGAAGAGCCTGTATGAAGGGCTCGCCCAGACGGCCGGTGGGCCAGGCCTCCATTTCCTCAAGGTCGAGGGTGAGGCGGATGACGGGGAAGTGGGCGTACTGGTTGGGTCCCACGTACACTCGCGTCTCGAGAATCTTCACGGCCGCGGCTCTTCCTCACTGGTGGGCTCCGAGGCCGACGGAGCCCGAGCGTAGGTCGGGATGCGCCGACCAATGTCATACGAAGCCCCATCCGTCAGTATGTGCACCCTCAGGCCCACCACGCTGACCAGGTCATGGCGGCGGGCCGAGTCCATCGAGGAGTACTCCACTTCCGTGGGGTCCACGATCGTAATCGCCCCGCTGCCGGTCACGCGAAGCACGTCATCGGGTCCGATGAACGCTGCGGTGTCTTCGTCCAAGCCCACCCCGATCGCGAACGGATTATAAGCCAGCGCCGTAATCAGCCGGCCGAGTCGATCTCTCTGTCGGAAATGCTGGTCCACGACAACATGGTTCGTGAGCCCGAGACCGGGAGCCAGGGTCACCATGTCGGCGCGGGGCGTTGGTCCCTCGTCTCCGAAAGCGATCATGTGCTCAGGCAGAAACGCGGCACCGGCGGAGGTGCCGGCCACGTGGACCCCCGACGCGCTCAGCCGCCTGATGGCCTCGGCTACAGGTGTACCTCCAAGCGTGGTCGATAGGCGAAGCTGGTTGCCTCCCGACAGGAAGATGCCGGTCGCCGACTCCAGGTCGGCCAGAGCTTCCGGGCTGCGGCACTCAGACCGAGTCTCGAAAGAGTGATTCCAGACACGCTCAGCTCCGAGCTCGCTAAACAGAGCCTCATAATGCGGCCCCGTGTCCGCGCGGCTGGATGCGGTGGGAATCACGGCGATCCTCGCCTGCTCGCCTCCGCACAATTCTGTGAACTGTTTCAGAATTGTAAGATCGAGCGTCTTTTCTTCTGCGCCGCCGACGGGAATGATATATCCCCGATCGTTGCCGTTCGTGGTACGTGCTGGTGTCATGCCTGCCTGCATGGATGTTGGATTCGCGGCGCAGCTGGTTCAGTGGGGGTGACGGACCCTGCGGGCCGCCTTCCGCGAGCGCCACAACGTCCGAGAGATTTGGGGCCGCGTCAAGGTTTGGTGGGGAACTGAGACACCCCGGTTCGGACCCGACCGTCCGAACCGGGGCGGGGAGAATTCTAGCTCTGCCGAATTGTTACGGATCCGGAGCCGGTGTCTATCTCGACCCGACCGCTACCGTCCCCGATAGTACCGATAATATGGTCGCGCTCGGCGCGCCGGAGCTGGATGGGAAACTCCGTTCGAATGCCACCGCTGCCGGTCTCGATTTCGACTCTGGCGCCAAAATCGGACGGGAGCGACAGGGTAACCGAGCCTGAGCCGGTATCCACCAGGACAGACCTCGGGCTGGACTCCAGGTTGAGATCGACTGAGCCGCTTCCCGTATCCACGCTGATTTCACTGGCGGTGAGAGAGGAGAGCTCTACGCTTCCCGACCCGGTGTCTACCACCAGCTCGCGGACCGAAAGATCGGATCCGATTACGCCACCGGAGCCGGTGTCGATATTGAGTTCGTCACCCTGCGTGTCGGACACCCGCACCCGTCCGGAACCCGTGTCCACGAACACGTCACCACGAGCGCCCGAGACGTCGACTGTGCCGGACCCGGTGTCGATGTTGAGGTAGCCCTGTGTGTCGCGGGATGTCACGTTCGCAGAGCCAACATCCACGTAGAGCCGGCCGTCCACATTCGATACCGACACTTCGCCCGCGCCCAAGAAAAGCCATATGCGCTGGCCTGACGGCACTCGGACACGCAGATCTGCGTGGGCGTCCAGGCCGCTGCCCGAGCCGCGGATCTCTACGCGGCGTCCTCGGCGCCGGCCTGAACCGTGATAGAAGGAACCGTCGTCACGAACGCGCAGCTGCGTCTTGAAATGACGGCCGCCTCCGGAATAGACGATGTCGTCGGCCGGATACAGGACACGAAGGCTTTCCACGTCGCCAATGTTACGGCCGAGATCGAGACTTCCGGTGGCGATATCGAGTTGGCCGCCGTCCGCGCCGCCGCGAGTCAGCTCGACTTCCACTGCGGATCCGCTACCGCCCTCTACAGTCAACCGGCCGGCCAGATTGAAAATGGCCACCTGTCTGCCCGAGAGGCTGTGCTGTTCGGACTGTTGAGCCCAAGCGGGTTGGATGACAATGGCGCTCGCCGCTGCAACGAGGGCGCCGGGGCTGAAGAATCTACTCACGATGCCGTTCATGCTCTCTCCCTATTATTCCACACCGCCGGCTTTTCGCGACGGACACGATACGCGGTTGTACGGCCCGACTAAGTGGATGGCTTACGGGCGAGTATGGTTGGAAGCCGATAAGTTTTGCGGCTTGCGACTTGGAGTGGTGACACTCGCCTTCGGGTACTATACGCGATCGGCGCACACGACACGTCCCGGAGAGATCGGACATGCGACTCCAGTTCTGGGGTGCGGCCCGCGAAGTTACAGGGTCAATGCACTTGCTCACGGTCGGAAAGCACAAGGTTCTCCTGGACTGCGGGCTGTATCAGGGCCGCCGGAAAAAGGCATTCGAACGCAACAGAGACTTTCCATTCCAGCCTAGCGGTGTCGATGCCGTAGTCCTGTCACACGCCCACGTCGATCACAGTGGCAGCCTTCCCGTCCTGGTAAAGAGCGGATTCAAAGGACGAATCCACGCCACCTCCGCCACGCGTTCTTTGTGCGAGCACATGCTCGGCGACGCGGCCCATATACAAGAGAATGACGTCAAGTTCGTGAATCGGCGCCGAAAGCGTGAAGGGAGGACCCTCTTCGAGCCCCTGTACACGGGAAGAGATGCCGCCGCCGCGCTCCGCCGGTTCAAGCCGGAGCCCTACTTCGAACCGTTCGAGCCGGTGCCGGGAGTTCGCGTCCGTTTCCTGGATGCGGGGCACATTCTCGGGTCGGCCGTCGTTGTTCTCGACCTGACCGAGGGAGAGCGGCAAGTTCGCCTCGTGTTCAGCGGAGACATCGGGCGAGAAGGCCTTCCGATCCTGCGCGATCCACAGGTCGCGGAAGGAGCGGACGTCGTTATCATCGAGAGCACGTACGGCGACCGGAGCCACCTCCCGGCTAGCGAGGCGCGAAGCCTTCTTCGTGACTGCGCACAGAAGACGTATGATGGCGGAGGAAAGCTTCTCGTGCCTGCGTTTGCGCTAGGGCGAACGCAAGAAGTCGTGTACCGGCTCAACCAGCTATGGGAGGGCGGCGAGCTTCCACACATCGACGTGTTCGTCGACAGCCCGCTGGCGGTAAGGGTGACCGACGTGTTCCGTGCCCATCCCGAGTGCTATGACGAGGACATGCGGAAGGCCGCGCTGTCCGAGTCGGATGGGGATCCACTGGGGTTCGAACGTCTGCGCTACGTCCGGAGCGTGGAGGAGTCGAAGCAGCTGAACAGCTCCCCAGACCCGGCCGTAGTGATCAGCGCCTCCGGGATGTGCGAGGCTGGACGAATCCTGCACCATCTTCGCAATCATGCCACTAGTCCGAACACAACCATTCTCTTCGTGGGGTACCAGGCGGAGCATACGCTGGGGCGGCGCCTGCTGGAGGGGAACCGAGAAGTCAAGATCTTCGGGCAGCCCGTCGAGGTGAAGGCCAGGGTCGAGCGGGCCGACAACTACAGCGCTCACGCGGACCGGGAAGGACTACTGGACTGGGCCCGGGGAACGATGGAGTCGGGCGATGTAAAGCGGTTCTTCGTCGTGCACGGAGAGGAGCGCGTGGCCGAATCGTTCGCCGGCCGCCTGACCGAGCTCGGAGCTCGGCGCGTCTATGTACCGAAGCGCGGTCAAACGTTCGAGTTCTAGCCTATTCCGGAGGATGGCCGAGCCAGAGCTCCATGTTCTCACGTACGATGGCGACCGCTTCGTCCACCGTGTCAACGCAGGACGGAATGTCCAGATCATCTGGATCGGCCAGCTGGCGGGTCCCGTCCGTCCAGGCCCGCTCGCCCCAGAGGAGCAGTTCCTTCCACACGTCGCCTACCATGATCAGGGGCCGGTCGTAAAGGTGCCCGACCTGACATAGCTGCCAGACGAGGAGGGCCTCCAGCGTCGTCCCGATGCCGCCCTGCATCACGACGAAAGCGCTGGACAGCCGCACGAAGTGGTGCAGACGCGTGAAGAAGGTTCCGTGATGATAGAGCTTCTCCACGAACGGATTGGGAGCCTGCTCGTGAGGGAGTTCGACGTTGATCCCGAACGAACGGGTGCGGCCCTCGACATCGCCGAGGCGCTCACCCTCGTTGGCGGCCTGCATTAAGCCGGGCCCGCCGCCCGTTACGATGTCGCACCCAATGGAAGCCAGCTCACGTGCGAGGCGCCGCACCTCCTGATAGACCTCGTCTCCCGGGTGCATCCGCGAGGAACCGAAAATGGTCACACGGTAGTAGGTGGGCCGCGGCGGCATCACCGCCTCAAGCTCATCCACGGCACTCCACAGATGGCGGAGTGAGCTTTCGATGGCCTTATGCGTGCGCCGCGAGTCTGCCGCGTTGAGCGGAGGCGTCGCGATTCTCGACGGTTTGAGCCGTTTGTCGTCAGAGTCGCTCAAGAAAACTCCCTGGCCAGTAGGAACGAAGCGGCGGCACCAACGTACGGTGCGGCCCGGCCGTACGCATGGACCGGTTGCCCCCGACCGTACCCGAGCCCAGCTTGTTACGCATCTGCACCCTGCGCATCATTTTGCGTCACGCGCGCTACAACCTCCAGCGGGAGCGACGATGCGGCGAGTTTTCTCGCTGTACAGCACTTCGGTCGGTAAGAAGATCGCCATGGCGGGCTCTGGCGTGATCTTCGTCGGTTTTGTGCTCGGTCACATGGCCGGCAATTTCAAGGTCTATCAGGGCGCCGAAAAGTTCAACGCCTACGCCGAAGGACTTCGGGAGATGGGCGCGCCGGTTTTCGGGCACGGCCAGCTACTGTGGCTCGCACGTGTCGTTCTACTGGCTTCTCTGGTCATCCACGTTGTCGCGGCTCTTCAACTCAGCCGCCAGAGTCTTGCGGCCCGGTCCGTAAAATATGAGAAGCGGGCTCACCTGGAATTCAGCCGTACCTCGAGGAGCATGCGGTGGGGTGGGGCAGCGCTGTTTCTGTTCGTCGCCTATCACCTTGCGCACCTGACCTGGGGCTTCGTCCATCCCGACTTCGTTCCCGGTGATGCCTACCATAATCTGGTAAGCGGATTCCAGGCTTGGCCAGTGGCGGGCATCTACGTGCTGGCCATGGTGGCGCTCGGACTTCACCTCTACCACGGTATCTGGAGCGCCTTCCAGACACTGGGTTTGTTGTCTCCGCGGGCCCTCAGAATACGGCGCCCGCTCGCGGCCGTCGTCGCGCTCACTGTGGTACTGGGCAATCTCTCCTTTCCGGTCGCGGTGCAGGCCGGCCTGCTCTCGTTGAGCTAGGGGAGGCTTGCGCATGCGACTGGATTCCAGGGTCCCGTCCGGCCCGATCCAAGAGGCATGGGACACGCACCGCTTCGAAATGAAGCTCGTTAATCCCGCCAACAAACGCCGGCACCGCATCATCGTCGTGGGTACCGGGCTCGCCGGCGGTTCGGCCGCTGCCACCCTGGCCGAATTGGGCTACGAAGTTAGTTGCTTCACGTTCCATGACAGCCCCCGGCGGGCCCACAGCATAGCCGCCCAAGGTGGCATCAACGCGGCCAAGAACTACCAGAACGACGGAGACAGCGTCTACCGTTTGTTCTACGATACGGTAAAGGGCGGGGACTTCCGCTCGCGCGAAGCGAACGTGTATCGGCTGGCTCAGATCAGCCTGAATATCATCGATCAGTGCGCGGCTCAGGGCGTCCCGTTCGCCCGGGAGTACGGAGGCTTTCTGGCCAACCGGTCGTTCGGTGGTGCGCAGGTGTCCAGGACGTTTTACGCGCGCGGCCAGACGGGTCAGCAGCTACTCCTGGGAGCCTACCAGGCGCTGGAGAGACAGGTTGCGGCCGGCAAAGTCCGGATGCACACCCAGCACGAAATGCTGGATCTGATCCTAGTGGACGGACACGCGCGAGGGATCGTTACCCGCCACCTGGTCACGGGTGCGATCGAGTCGCATTTGGCGGATGCCGTTGTGCTGGGCACGGGCGGCTACGCCAACGTATTCTATCTGTCCACCAATGCCATGCGCTGCAACGTCACGGCTACCTACCGGGCCCACAAACGCGGGGCCGGCTTCGCCAACCCCTGCTATACGCAGATCCACCCGACATGCATTCCGGTCAGTGGTGACTACCAATCCAAGCTCACTCTGATGAGCGAATCTCTGCGCAACGATGGCCGGATCTGGGTGCCTGTCAGTGCAGGAGACGGTCGGCGGGCGGCTGAGATTCCGGAAGCCGAGCGCGACTATTACCTGGAACGGATGTATCCGAGCTTCGGAAACCTGGTGCCGCGGGATCTGGCCTCGCGGAGAGCCAAAGATGTGTGCGATGAGGGCCGGGGTGTCGGGGAGACTGGTCTCGGAGTCTATCTAGACTTCAACGCCGCCATCGAGCGCCTCGGGAGCGAGGCGATCGCGGAGCGTTACGGCAATCTGTTCGAGATATACGAGCGTATCACGGGTGAAGATCCGTACTCCGTGCCGATGCGTATCTACCCGGCGCCGCACTACACCATGGGCGGTCTGTGGGTGGACTACAATCTGATGAGTACGATTCCCGGCCTGCATGTGATCGGCGAGGCGAATTTCTCAGACCACGGGTCCAATCGTCTTGGAGCGAGCGCACTGATGCAGGGCCTCGCGGATGGATATTTTATCCTGCCCTATACGATCGGCGACTACCTGCGTAACGCCGCGCCGGACGAGGTTAGCCCAAACCATCTGGATGTGAAGCGGACCGAAGACGAGGTGCGGACACGCATCGACCGGCTGCTGGCTTTGAACGGCTCTCGTACCGTCGATTCGATTCACCGGGAGCTGGGCCGGATTCTTTGGGACAAGTGTGGCATGGCGCGAGAGGCCAGCGGACTTCGGGAGGCGATCGATGCGATTCCGGCTCTTCGGGAAGAGTTTTGGTCCCACGCCAGCGTGGTCGGCTCGGGCGAGTCTCTGAACGTTTCGCTCGAGAAGGCGGGCCGCGTGGCCGATTTTCTGGAGTTCGGCGAACTCATGTGCCGCGATGCCCTCGTCCGGAACGAATCCTGTGGCGGGCATTTTCGGGAAGAGCACCAGACGAGTGAGGGTGAGGCACGACGGGACGATGAGAACTTCCAGCATGTCAGTGTCTGGGAATACGGGGGTCCTGAGGCGGAGCCGACAGAGCACCGCGAGGCGCTCGAATTCGAGTACGTGGAGCCGAGCCAGCGGAGCTATAAGTGATGAATCTCACTCTACACATCTGGCGTCAGCCTTCTTCTTCGGACCCCGGGCGTTTCGTGACGTACGATGCCCCCGATGTGAGCCCGCACATGTCGTTTCTGGAAATGCTCGATGTCGTGAACGAGAGACTGGAAGAGAGCGGGGAGGAGCCGGTAGCCTTCGACCACGATTGCCGCGAAGGCATTTGCGGAAGCTGCAGCCTGGTTATCAACGGCCGGCCGCACGGCCCGCGGCGCGCAACCACAGTGTGCCAGCTCCATATGCGCCACTACAACGACGGTGAGGAGATCTGGATCGAGCCGTGGCGGGCCACGGCGTTTCCGATCATCAAGGATCTGGTTGTGGACCGTGGCGCCTTCGACCGCATCATCCAGGCGGGCGGTTTCATCTCGGTCCGGACCGGCAGCGCTCCCGACGCCAACTCGATCCCGGTTCCCAAGGACGCGGCAGATTCAGCCATGGACGCCGCGGCCTGCATTGGGTGTGGCGCATGCGTGGCGGCTTGTCCGAACGCCTCCGCGATGTTGTTCACCGCGGCCAAGGCCGCGCATCTCGGTATGCTCCCGCAGGGACAGCCAGAGCGCCATTCCAGGGTCCTGAGCATGATCCTCCAGCACGACGCTGAGCATTTCGGTAGCTGCACGAACCATGGCGCCTGTGAGACGGCGTGCCCCAAGGAGATCAGCGTGGACTACATCGGTTGGCTGAACAGGGACTACCGGCGGGCCGCCCTCAGCGCGGGCAGCACCACTGCCGCCTAGCGTCGGCGTTTTCCGGCTGGATTCACGCCGACTCTCTTCAGCCGTACATCGAACGTGACTCCCTCAGGCTATGTGTGGTCGAAGTAGCCGCGCCGGTGCATGTCGTCGCTGTGAGCTTGGGCTGACCTGGGCGGTGGGTTCGTGCCATGCGAGGTCGGAGCAGCCAATTCGTGTCCGGGTGGCTGTTGATGCGACTGAGTAGACCTCCCAAAGCCAGCGCCGCAGGGTCTGCAACCCCGCTCTGTGTCGAGGCCGACGCACGGGCCGGGAGTCCTACCAGCAAGCAGGCCTGCCCCTAGAACGAGCCGTACCGGTTTCACGCCGGCTGCATACGCGCCCGCCGGTAGGGTGTTCCGGCCGGAGGTCAGACGGAGGCCGGGCGAAGTGGGCGGGAAACCTACGCCCGGCCGGACTTTTCTGGGCTACTTAGACAGCCGAACGAGCAGATCCTGGGCTACGAGGTTGAACACTGCGTCCAGCTCTGCGGCCGAAGGCGCGAAGAACGCCTTTCCGGCAGGCTGATTCGAGTTCACACTTCCGCCCTCATTGGCGATAATGCGGAGATAATCCAGGTCCGGGACCAGAAGCGGATCCGGGCTGGCCGGATTTCCGAGCCCGATCGAGTAAATGTATATGCCTTCGGATCGAATCTGGTCGGCGACAGCAATGCTGAGTTCCCGCGCTGCTCTTCGGACGCTGTCTTCCGTCCATGGACCGCACGTCGGCTGCTTCCAGCATCCATCCGCTGGCCAGGGCTTTGGCGGGCGAGCGATTTCATCTGAGCCCAGGTGATCGGGGTCATCGAAATAGCCCCGGACGTATCCCTTTTCTTCCTTGAACACCGCCATCATCCGGTCACTACCCAGGATATTGCCCCGGAAGGCTGTCGGCCGGCCATCGGTGAAGAAGACGACCACCCGGGCCGAGCGCGCTCGGGGAGCGGGCCCGCGGAATTGCTCCAGCGCCAGGCGAAGCCCCTCCTGTGCGTTGGTGTCGCCGGCGGATCTCATGCCACTGTGGTAGATGACGTTTTGAAGTGCGCCTTTGAACGGCGAGTTCATGCTGAAGCGATTGGTGCCCCGTATCTGGAAAGACACGAGTCCGACCTGGTCGAGACGCTCGTCGAACTGGCGAACGAAGTTCCAGGACGCGTCTTGCACGTCGTCCCAGGCGTTGGCTTGATCCAGCGATCCGGATTGATCCAGCACCAGCACGAGGTCCACCGGAGGTACCGCGGCGGTAGCTGTCGCGGCCACCGTCACCTCATCGTGTCCCAGCACACGCATTAGAATCGTGGCCATAGGCTGCGTGGCTGTCATGGTGACGGTCTGCTCGCCCAGGGCGTTCGTGCCGAACTTGGGGTAGAGTTTAATGTTGGCGACTCCTTCGGGGAACCCGTTGGCCGCCATAGAAGCCAGCGCTTGCCGCCGAGCCTCCGGTTGCCCGGCGCGAAGAGTACGCGCCCCCGTCAGGACGGCCGCATCCACCGCCCTGGCCAGCCGTGTCTGGCGCACGAAGGCGCGACCCGAGTCCAGCGCCAGACCCGTTACGGCCAGGAGCATCACCATGCTCACGCCCACCATCGCGAGAACTGCCCCGCGCTCTCCAGGACCCGGCGTCCGCACCGTCGTTTCGATGTGGGCGCACCGGCGAAGATCCTTGCTCATCCGGTCCTCCTCAGAAAATCGGCTAAGAAATCGCTCTAGAAGATCGCCCTCTCATAAATCGGGTCCGGGATCACACTCGCCACGAAGTCGGCCAAAGGCGTAATCGATTCGTAGCCGTAAAAGATTTCGACCACGTAGTGCGTACTCCCTTCTAAGAATCCTATCGCGGACAGGTCGGTAGCCACGCTGTCGCGCAGGCCGATGAGGCTTCGGTTTTCGTACCCGGGAGTAGCCAGCTGCCGGGTAACGACCGGCACCCCATCTTGGATCGTGATCTGGCTCGCCACGCTGCCACCGCGGACGCCCAGCTGAAGCTCATCGCCGTTATCCACCACCACTCGCAAGACGTCAGTCAGGGGCGTGCCGCGTGACGCGATATTGGCGCCCTCTCGGCTGATCGTGGCCAGAGCATGCGAAACCGTGAAAGCGTTTCCCAGCTCAATCAGGCCGAACAGGATTAGGATCAGCATCGGCAATACCAGAGCGAACTCGGCCAGACTCTCGCCTCGCTCGGACAGGTTGACCGGGTCGCCGCGCCGTCGGGACCTACTCGAAATAGGGCTCATTACGCATCGCGGTCTTGACCGTGAACGTCATCTCCGGAAAGAAACGATGCATTCCGGGCATGGAGAACTGGTATCGATACGTGACGCCAACCTGGACCACTTCCTCGGGGCCGCCTCCGTCCGGTGGATCCAGGAAGATGCTGTCCACCACAATGTTCAGGTGTGACATGCTGTCTTCCATCCGCAAGCGGACAGTTTCGGCCCGGCTGAGTGGGTCGCCGTTCGAATCCGTGCTGGCCCGGCCGGTGACAGCGAATCGTGTGGCCTGGCCCACAGCCTGACGCACGGTGAGACGGGTGTAAAAATGGCGGCCAAACTCAAAGATGCCGAAGAACAGGGTGAAGAGGACCGGGAGGACCAGAGCCATCTCGACCAGGCTCTGCCCGCGACTGAAACGCGAGCGAGCGCCGGACCGGGTACGTAGCGGGCTACTGCTGAACAGTGTCATTCTGATCGGCCACCCAGTGAGCGGTACGAGAAACGCAATACCGACTCGATGGGGGACCGCCACCGAGAAAGGGTCGACAAATGTATGCCGTTTTGAATTCCTGTAAAGGAGCGATCGCCTTGGTTATGGGTAAGCGCTTTGTTAGCAATGTTTTCGAGATTACTACCGTGTCTCGGAAACCCTCGAAATACGTCCGTTTTCGGCTGGAATCGATGTCCTGGGCCAACCAGTTCCGATACGGCAATTTTTCCCGGCCAGTCAGTCTCGAGAATTGTCTTGACGCACCGCATGGGTGCGTTTAGCCTAGAATCGGGGGATGGGACGGAATTGCTCTTTCGTGCCTACAAATAAGCCTTTCCACGAATCGAGCGGGTGGCCGGATCGGGCGCAGATTTCGATCGATCGAAGTCATTTCCGCGACCGAGCCTCTTGGTATGAACGTTGCTTGTGCAAACGTGTTTGACCGGCCGTCTTCCAGGGGCCGGCAGCTAGCGGGCGGGGGACGACCCTCGGAACCATGTTTGGAGGAGATATGAAGTTAGAACGCGTGTGTGCCTCACTGTTACTGGCAGGGATGGTTGCCGTGGCACCGCTGTACGGCCAGGCGGACAGTTACGGCCGGGGCGGGGTTGCGGTGGAACCGTATGCGGGTGTGCTCAATGTGGAGCGCGCGGAGGGAACCAACGCCTTCGTCGATAACGACATTTTATTCGGTGGACGCCTGAGCTACGTGTTCCCCTCGGGGTTCTTCATCAGTGGTGAGGGAAGCTTCCTCCCGGGCCACGTTGTGCAGTTCGGCCAGGACATCAGCGACATCGACATCACCACGTATGGTGGTGCGCTGGGTTACGCTGCGCAGTTGGCCCCGAACCTGCAGTTGCTGTCCGTCGCCGGCGTCGGCCAACTGAAGTTCGATCCCGCCGGCATTCCATCGGCGACCGACCTTCAGATCAATTTCGGAACCGGGGTCCGGTTGTTCGTGTCACCGAACGTCGCCTTCCGGGTTGACGGGCGTACCTATCTCGTTCCGGACTCGCCGGAGCTGGACGCGGCCCGCGCGGCTCTGTTCCCGGGCGCCACGATCGACGGCGGCACAACCAGATTCGTGGCATGGTCGGCGGGTCTGTCGTTCTTCTTCGGTGGCTCGCGTGATGCTGACGGCGACGGAGTGACGGACGACCTGGACCTCTGTCCTGACACTCCGCGTGGAGCGTCGGTGGATGCGAACGGTTGTCCCATCGATACGGATGGCGATGGCGTGGCAGACTACGTGGATGACTGCCCTGATACGCCAGCTGGCGCGAGCGTGGATGACGACGGCTGTCCGATGGATACGGACGGAGACGGCGTCTTCGACGGTCTGGACCAGTGCCCTGACACGCCGGCCGGTGCCCGTGTGGACTCCAGCGGTTGCCCGACGGATGCGGATGGAGACGGTGTCTTTGACGGTCTGGACCAGTGCCCTGACACGCCGGCCGGTGCCAGCGTGGATGAGAACGGCTGCCCGTCCGATACCGACGGCGACGGAGTGCTGGATGGAATCGATCGCTGCCCGAGCACGCCATCTGGCGCTAGTGTTGACGAGAACGGTTGCACGGTGATCGAAGCCGGAATCGAGCAGGGCCGACTGGTTCTTCAGGGAATCGAGTTCGAATTCAACCGGGCGGACATTCGCGACACGTCCAAGCCCACCCTGGACGAAGTGGCTGCGGCTCTCGTCGGCCGCCCGAATCTGCAGGTAGAGATTCGCGGCTACACCGACTCCACGGGCGGCGCGAACTACAACCAGAGTCTGAGCGAGCGTCGAGCGGAGTCCGTAATGGCCTATCTGCTAGAGTCGGCTCCGCAGCTTGACGCGTCTCGGTTCTCGGCGCGCGGGTACGGTGAGGTTGATCCGGTCGCTACAAACGACACGGAAGAAGGCCGCTCTCAGAACCGTCGCGTGGAGTTCCACATAACGGGTCAGTAGGTCTTCACAGGTAGGGCGCGGAGCGGGGTGCCGAGCGGCACCCCGCCCGTCAGAGCAGTTGAGTGGCAAGTAGTGAAGTAGCAAGATTGCGAAAGGCGGACTCACCAATTGGCGAGTCCGCCTTTCTGTTGGTGGGAGCCCCCCCGCCTGCCGTTCCCGCCCGTTTCACCACACATCCGCGAGGCAGGGCGGAGGGGTCGCATCTATGTACGTTCACGTCCGTAGACTTCTGGAGACGGCGTCCCGGCTCCTGATGTATAGGACGCTTCAAGTCGTCAGATGGTTTCCCGGCAGACCGAAGTACCTGGCTGCCAGTGTTCCGGCGCGCACAGCCATGAGAAGCACAAGCGCCCACCACACCGCCACCAGATCCCAACCCTGGCCTGCGACCAGGAGAAGGGCGCCGGCCGCAACCAGGCTGGAAGCCAGCATTTGCGCCGCCAGGAAACGGAAGTCCTCTGACCCTATGAAAATGCCATCCCACACGAATACGAGGGCATTCAGGGGCTGCATCCAAACGATGAACGGCATGATTTCAGTCACGGCCCCGATGACCTCCGGCTCATCCGTGAAAAGATGGGGCAGGAAGGGAGCGAGCAACCACAGAAGGCCGGACAGCGCTGTACCGGTAAACAGGCCCCAGATGAGGAGACGGTTCGACGCCATCCGGGCGGCTCCCGGGTCGCCCTCCCCACGGTAGCGCGCCACCAACGCCTGTGCCGCGACAGCGAGCGAGTCAATCATGAGGGCGAAAAGCAGCCACAGCTGCGACCCGACCTGATGCGCGGCTACCGAGACCGTGCTGATCCGCGTGGCGACCGCGGTGGCCAGGGTCAGGGCTCCAATTAGCGCGAAGGTGCGAACGGCAAGCGCTCCTCCGATGGCCATGAACTTTCCGAACTGGGGTCGCCTGAATCTCTTGAGGTCCAGAGCGATTCGGGGCCGGGCCGGGCGAGAGGGACTCGCGGGAGCTTGCCTGCCGAGCTTGCCAAGAAACCAGACGGCGCCCGACCACTGTGCGATGGCGGTGGCCCACGCGGCGCCGGCCAGGCCCCAGCCCAAACCGTAGATCAGAAGGGGGTCCAGAACGAGGTTCACGACGTTGAGCCAGAGAGTTACTCGAAGCGGCGTTCTCGTGTCCTGGTAGCCCCTGAATATTCCGTGTGACGCCAAGATCAGGAGAACCGCGGGTCCGGCGAGAGCCCGAATTCGGAGGTAAGTGCGAGCTGGTGAAAAGAGCTCACCCTCGGCGCCCATGACCCGAAGGATCGGGCCGGCTGCCAGCTCGAGAGCTGCGAGCGCTCCCACTCCTATGAGCACAGCTAGCGTCAGCGCTTGGACCGAAATGTTCCGGGCGTCCTCGTGCTCACCCCCTCCGACGGCCCGAGCGACGAGTGGTGTCGTTCCGTAGGCCAGGAAGTTGAACACGACGAACGCCATCGCGAACACCGAGGCGTTAACGCCGAGCGCCGCCAGAGGCACGGTGCCGAGTCGCCCGACGAACAATGTGTCTACTAGCGACACCAGAGGGTCAGCGGCCAGTGCACCCAGCGCCGGCAGCGCGAGCGCGAGGATCCGGCGGTCTAGCGTGTCCGTCCCCTGGCGCTTCATCTCCCGAACCTGTC
Source organism: Gemmatimonadota bacterium (assembly GCA_036476995.1). Lineage (GTDB taxonomy): Bacteria > Gemmatimonadota > Gemmatimonadetes > Palauibacterales > Palauibacteraceae > JAZDDE01. The sequence goes on along the minus strand of JAZGCO010000075.1, from coordinate 1,360 downwards.
TACCGCGCTGGCCGGAAACAACCGGGCAAGAACTGGACAATCCAGTTATGGGCGTTACATTGGGCGTCCTTTTCTTACTCTGAGTCGTAAGACTCTTACGTCATGCTGCGGGAACGACATGAGAATTACGTCCAAAGGACAGGTCACGATCCCTGCTCCCATCCGCGAGAGGCTCGGCTTTCTTCCGCACAGTGAGGTTGAATTCGAGGTTGTTGCTGACTGGGTGCGGATTCGTAAGATCAGCGATAGCCAGCGTCGCGGACTGGCGTACGTCGAGTCGCTGCGTGGCCGGGCTCGCACCGGCTTGACGACCGAAGACATTCTGCGGCATGCGCGTCGTGAGCAGCCGTGAGAGGAGTGCTGGTCGATAGCGATGTGCTGCTGGATGTCCTGACCGAGCACCCCACTTGGTATGAGGCCTCAGCCGCCAGCCTGGCTGGCCTGGCCGAGACACACACGCTTCATGTGAACCCGATGATCTATGGAGAAGTCGCGGCTGCATTCGGTCGCATCGAAGACCTGGATGCCGCGATCCCGAGGCACTCGTTCCGGCGACTCGACCTTCCGGAGGCCGCCGTGTTCCTGGCCAGCCGCTTTCGAGCGGTACCGGCGGGTACGGACAGAACAGGTCTACTGGTCGGGGCACACGCATCGATCGCGGACCTCATCCTCCTCACACGATCTCCTGCCCGGTATGCGGCTTTCCCAGCGATCAAGCTGTCCATGCCAGAACCTCTGGCCGCGCTGGGGCGCGTGACCCCGGAGCCGCTCCGCCGCTCGCACAGGTCAGAGCACACGGTCGGCGCGATCTAACCTCCAGCTCGGGCCGGGTCCGCAGGACTTTTGCCGCTTCCCGCCGCAATCAGCGACAACGGCGCCCACCGGAACCCGAGGACACCGGGTCTCCGGGTGGTTCGCCGATCAATTCCCGAGAGCAAGAATCCGCACGCCCTGCCGAGGGTTCCGCATGTTCGCACTCGTCCCCGCGCCGGACCCGGAGCTCGTGGAACCACACTTGCTCCTCACGTGGATCCGAAGGGCACTAGCAAGACAGACCCTTCCGGATGAAGCGTTCCCGGATCACACGCGGATCCATTTCAGCGAGTGAAGAGCCGGCCAGTGGTTCCTGGATACGCTCCGACGGAAGGGTCTTTGCTATGCTACTTGGATTGCGTTCTACCTACGAAGTCGCGTCCTCGGCTGCCTCATCCTCAGGCAGAGGAATGTGGATGGGCGCTACGAGCTGAACATGCAGTCTTGAGCCACTGGGCAGGTACGCCCAATGATCCTTGGTCACGAGCGCAACTCCGGTTCCCGCAGCGGCACCCGCCGCCGCACCGATCACCGCGCCCTTCACGTT
>JAZGCO010000074.1:0-9263 GCA_036476995.1 Gemmatimonadota bacterium | reverse complement strand
AGCGCGGTGAAGGTGAAGCTCGCCCTGAGGTAACCAGTGGTGGCGTACCAGGCTGCAGCGTAGTGTCCCTAATGAAAGGCTCGAAACGGACTCCGCATCCAGAGATGGCGATATGGCTTCTCGTCTTCATCTGGGGCTCCAACTTCTCGGTTCTCAAGTACGCCTTTGAGCAGATCGAACCTCTGGCGCTCAACGGTATCCGCTTTGTGTTGGCCTCAATCCTCCTGGCTCTATTCCTTCGGATGTCGGGTGAGCGGATTTCTATTCGGCGAGCTGATTGGGGACGTGTCGTGGGACTCGGAATCCTGGGGAATACGATCTACCAGGTGCTGTTCATCGTCGGCCTCAGCCTTACCCTGGCCGGCAACTCCTCACTGATGCTGGCGACGGTACCGGTCTTTGTGGCTCTCTTTTCAGTGGCCCGGAGCCACGAGCGGATTCGGCTGCTCGGCTGGATGGGTATCCTCGTGTCCGTGGCCGGTATCGCTTTTGTGGTGGTTGGGGGCAACCGCACGGTTGGTTTTGGGGCCACTACGTTGCGCGGCGATATGCTGAGTCTTGTGGCGGCGTTGGTGTGGTCGATCTACACGGTCGGAACGCGGCCGCTGGTCCGGGAGTACGGCACGCTGCCAGTGACGGCGGTGACGATGTGGATCGGCGCTGCGGCGCTGCTGGCTGTGGCGGCTCCGTCGATCATGAGACAGCCGTGGGCGGAGGTAACGGTCCTGGCTTGGGCGGCCCTCGCGTACAGCGGAGTGTTCGGCATCGCCATCGCGTACGTGCTGTGGAACTATGGGATCAAGCATCTCGGCAGCAGCCGGACGGCGCTGTACTCCAACACGATTCCGATCGTGGCCATCCTGTTCGCCTGGGGTACGATCGGGGAGGTGCCGACATCGCTGCAGGTGGTTGGAACCGTGCTCGTCCTCGGTGGAATCATCCTCGCACGCGCCAGCCGCGAAGATGCCGACGATCTCCTCAGCGCCCGGCCCGGTACGAAGGGCTAGAGCTCCGGCCTCCTGCCGAAGTTACAACCGGGGGTTGTTGCGGACGAACGTGACCAGCGCGTCCAGGTAACTGGCCAGCCGCGGAACTTCGATGCCCGTGCCCTTGAGGTCCTCGGCCGCGGCGCCGGCGGTGGAGTAGGTGGGATGCACCAGGTAGTCGACCAACTCGGCCGGGACACCCATCAGCCGTGACGCCCCCGGAGTCCGGGTCAGAAACGCCTTCAGGAACGTTCGATGGATCGGCACTCGGAGCAGCCGGCGGCCGCAGGCCGTCTCGAGCAGGGACAGGAACTCCGCGATGGTCGGGGGATCGGGATCGGCAAGCTGATACACACGCCCCACCGAGTGTGGGAGAGCGGATAGGGCCGAGATGGCGGTGGTCACGTAGTCGCTCGGAACCACATTCAGGCGACTGCGGCTCTGATCTCCGACTCTGGGGACGATAGCGACGCCGCGCTGGCGCAGGATCCACCGGATGAACGCGTACGGCCCGTCATACTTTTGCGTCGCCCCCGTTCGGCTGTCTCCCACAACGATTGAAGGCCGATAGATGGTGGCCGGGAGTCCTCCCGACTGGGCGTTCTGGACCAGAACCTCGGCCCGGAACTTGCTTTCTTCGTAGTGGTTGTTGAACTCCTGGCCCTTATCGAGGTCCGCCTCTGAGTAGGCGCCCGCGTAGCGGCCGCTGACGTAACAGGTGCTCACATAGTGAAAGCGCTCGAGTCCACTTCGGCGGCATTCGGCGGCAAAGTCCAGGAGATGCCGCGTTCCGTCTACGTTTATCCGCTGTGCCGGCTCAGCGGCCACGGCCAGGTCGTAGATGGCCGCCAGGTGGAACACCTCGTTCACCTCGGCCTTGAGTTCGTGGGCCGGACCTAGGCCCAGGTCCGGCTCGGTAATGTCTCCTTCTACAATTCGGACCCGGCCCTTCAGCGACGGATCGGCGAGCTCCCATTCCTGTATGCGGTGATGCGCCGCCGACACGAACCGGGACTCCACCAGGCATACGGCGCTCAGGCTGGAGCCGCGCTCCAGGAGTCTCGGGAGCAGGCCCGAGGCGAGAAAGCCAGGGAAACCGGTAACAAACAGTGTCGAGATGGACCTCTCCCCTAGTAGTTGATAGTCCGGTATACCGGCTGAAAAAGCTCGACGTCGTGCCTGCAGACGGGATCGAGTGGACACGCGGCGCAGTTGGGCTGGTTCATCTCCGGGCAGCGGCTTCGGTTCTGGAAGAAGAACCAGTCCACGGCGCCCATGGTCCGGCCCGAAATCGCGCACACCCGGCTGGCCGCCGCGTACGAGGCGCGCCGGACCGCCTCCTCTTCCGCCGCGGTCACGACCGCGCGGCTCTCAAGGCGGCTCCTTAGCCGCGCGTCCGCTATCTGGATCAGGCCCGTGCGCAGGCAGCTCCGCTGCAGGTGATAGTCTACGATCGGCGGGCTCTGCTCGCCGGGGGCGGGCCGCAGAAAACGCTCCGGCCGCTGCATGAGGATGATCGCGAGCAGGGCGGACTTTTTCCGGAGCGGATCTTCTTTGTATCCACCCACGTGGTCAAGGAAGCTGAGGAACGTGGCGAGAGGCCTCGGACTGTCGTTAGCTCGAGCCACGACGCTCGCGGGCGTCCAGCCGAGCGCGGTCATATCCCGGCCGTAGTCCTTCGCCTGGCCAAAGTGGAGGGACAGTGCCGGCATCGGCTCAGAGCCATCGTCCGCCGCGTATCGCCGGGCGAACACCTCCGCCTCCAGGGCCGCGTGACCGGCCGGAGTGAGTTCCTCAGGCGCGGTCTGAAGCCACCGTGCGTATGCGGCCCACAGATAGTCGCTGCCCTTGAGCTCCGTCCCATCTAGCACGGCCGTCATCGGAAGCTCGTAGTGCCCGGCTGACTCGGTCCAGAAACCGAATTGCTGTAGCGTACCCGCAAAGAAGAAGTCCAGGCAACGGAGGTCGTCTCGGTCCGGATACGGAGCTCCGGTAAACGGAAACTCCTCCACGCCCGGAGCATCCCTCAGGACCTCCGCCACCGACGCCGCCCGCTCGTCGTCCACGACGACTCGAGGATCGGCCGGGTATTCGGGAGCTGGGCCGGGAGACAGGAGCTTCTCCGGTCCCACACCGGTGACGAGCTCGGCCGCGGCGGCGACGCCCCGCCGGGCCGCCTCAACCGGGTGATCGCCGGCCGCCAGGCGAGCCAGCACGGTGCCGCAGAACGTGTCGCCGGCTCCCGTGGGGTCGAGAGCCTCCACCTCCACGCCTCGCACCTCAGTAACGGCGCTTCCACGCACCACCAGCGCGCCCCGGGCGCCGAGCGTGACGAACACCAGCTTACCGGGCTCGACCTGGACCCGATTCAGCGAGCCGAACAGGACCGACGCCTCCGGCTCGTTGCAGAAGAAGATGTCGGCCGCCGTCATGGAGGCGAACACCGAGTCCGGGCGCCGCGTCGTGGCACCGCCGTACGTCCCGCACGCTACCTGCAGCCCTCTCGCCTGAAAATGCTGTGTAAACTCGACGTTGAGCTCTGGTTCCAGCATCGGAACCACGTACACCCAGTCGCGAGGAAGTCCCGGCGGCATCTGCTCGGGCCGGAGCAGAGCCTCCGAGCCCCAGATGGCCTGGTGGTAGATCGTCCCTCCGTCCGGCCGCTGCTCGATCTCGAAGTGGGGTAGCTTTGAGGGAGCCACGGTGGGGCCGGACCAATCGAGAATGCTCGCCGCGGCCTCGAGCTCTGCAGGCATGGGGTGCGGCCGGGGACCGACCATGGTGACTTGAACTCCCGCCCGCGCCGCCGCGAGAGCCGTGTAGAGTCCGGCCCCCCCGCACGACCGCTCGCTCCGGCCCGCGAAATGGAGCAAGTCCAGAGAGGCGCCACCAATGACTGTCAGGTGTGGCGCAGGCTGGGCATCGTGGCCGGGCCGACCTGTCATGCGCGGAGGACTACGTCGTCCCGGCCGCCGCGCGCTCCACCTGCTCGCGAATCCAGGGATAGGTGTGTTCGATGCCCTGCCGGAACGTGTGCCGGGGCTCCCAGCCCGTGGAGCGAATCCTGTCCGTCGTGTGGTAGCGCGCCAGGACACCGACCGGCCCGTCCACGTAGCTGACGCGAATGTTCTTCCCGGCAACGTCCGCCACTGTCTCCACGAGCCCCGTGACCGACACGAGCTCGTCCGTGCCGATGTTGGCGGGGCCCGTGATGTCTGAGTGCATGAGAGAGAAGATCCCCTCACAAAGATCAGGCACGTAGGTGTAGACCCGAAGCGCGGATCCGTCGCCCCACACCTCGATCTCTCCGCCATCGTCAGCCATGGCCACTTTCCGGCATATTGCCGCGGGCGCCTTCTCGCGGCCACCCTGCCAGGTGCCGAAAAGCCCGAAACAGTTTTGGAACCGGGCGACGCGCGTCACGAGGTCCGTGTTCCGGCCGAACGCTAGGGCCATGCGCTCCGCGTACAGTTTCTCCCACCCGTACTCGTTGTCGGGCAGGGCCGGATACGCATCCTCTTCGGTCAGATACTCGTCCCCCACTAGCTGATCCCGATACACACAGGCCGATGACGAGAACAGGTACCGGCCCACGCCGGAGGACGCCGCCGCATTTACCATGTTTATGTTGATGAGCGCGCTGTTGGTCATGATCTCGCACTCGGCCGAGTGGATAAAGCCCATCCCACCCATGTCGGCCGCGAGCTGATACACCTCGTCGGCGGGTGTCCCGCCGATCTCGAGTGCAGCCCGGCAGTCCTCCGGTTTGCGTAGATCGAGGAGAAGGAATTCGTCCGCCGATGACTCGACGAATTCCTGGTGCCTGATGTCCACCCCACGCACCCAATAGCCGCGCTCCTTGAGGAGTCCAGCCATGTGGTGGCCAATGAATCCGCCCGCACCGCACACGACAGCTCGCTTCAAGTCCATGCTCTCCAGTCTGTTCAGATCACGACGGTCTCAGGCGCCGGACCGGCAAGGCTACTAAGAAGACGCTCCACCGTGAGGCCCTGAACGATGATCGAAAAGCTAACCACCACATACGTAACCGTCAGCAGCAGGTCTCGCGATTGGTCGGCTGGCAAAGACAGGGCTAGCGCCACGGAGATCCCGCCTCGCAGCCCGGCCCAGGTCAAAATCTTGATGACATGCGGGGAGAACTCGCGCACCGGCCGGCGGAGCACGATAGGTATAGCCACGCTGATGAACCTGGCCCCCAGGACGAGCGGAATCGTCAGGAGTCCCGCCAGTATGTAGGATCCCTCAAGGGTCAAGATCAGGAGCTCGACCCCGATCATCACGAAGAGAAGAGCGTTCAGAAACTCGTCGACCAGCTCCCAGAACGCGTCCAGGCGCTCACGCGTGAGGTCGGACATGGCGAACGTTCGCCCCTGGTTTCCGATCATCAGACCGGAGACGACCATCGCCAGCGGCCCGGAGACATGGATGAACGCGGCGAATGCGTAGCCGGCTGTCACCAGAGCCAGCGTCAGCAATATCTCCACCTGATAGTTGTCGATACTCTTCAGCATACGGAACACAACCCAGCCTAGGGCGGCGCCGTACAGGATACCTCCGCCCACCTCGACCACGAGCAGTTCCGCCACCTCGGCCACGCTGACCCCGTGCCCACCCACAGCCACTCCGAGCACAGCCAGAAAGAGCACCACTCCGACGCCGTCGTTGAACAAGGACTCGCCCGTGATCTTGGTCAGCAGCGAGGTCGGCACTCCTAGCTTTCGGAGAATCGAGCCCACCGCGATCGGATCCGTAGGCGCGATGAGAGATCCGAACAGCAGGCAGGTTACGAACGGAACCTCCATGCCGAGAGATCTGAAGATGTAGAACGTGCCGGCTGCCACGGTCGTCGCCGAAACCAATACTCCGGTGGTCGCCAGCAGCAGAATGATCCACTTCTGCTCCGCCAGATCATTCAGCTCCACGTGCTGAGCGCCCGCGAACAGCAGGGCTCCCAGCATGCCATGGAGTAAGGCCTCATCCAGCTCGACCGAACTGATCAGCACCACGAGCGGGGCCACGAGGCCCGCGCCGAGCCGGCCGAGAATCAGGAGGGCGATCGAGAAAACCATCGAGATAACCATCAGCCCGATGGTGGTGGGCAGTTTGATGTATTTGTGGTTCAGCCAGGCGAACAGAGCGGCTAGCGCCGTGAGTACCGCGAAAAGATTGAAGGCTTCCATGGCTCCCTCTTGCTCGCGGCTAGCTCGCGAGGCCGCGGGGGCTGGCTACCGGTCGGCGAGCGCCACGTACGAACGCTCGTCCTCGCCCAGGAAGATCTGACGCGGCCGAGCGATCCTCTGCTCAGGATCGGTCAGCATCTCGCTCCACTGAGCAAGCCAACCGGCGGTGCGTGGAATGGCGAACAGCACCGGGAACATCCTGACCGGGAATCCAATCGCCTGATAGATGATTCCGGAGTAGAAATCGACGTTCGGATATAGATTGCGGGAGACGAAGTAATCGTCCTCGAGCGCAATCCTCTCCAGCTCGGTCGCAATGTCGATCAGCGGATTGCGGCCGGCCACTTCGAATACCTCGGGAGCCAACTCACGCAGGATCTTGGCCCGCGGATCGTAGTTCTTGTATACCCTGTGGCCAAAGCCCATGAGCCGGAACTCGCCGTTCTTCACCCGCTCGATATAGCTCGGGACGCGATCGACAGTCCCGATCTCCCGGAGCATGCGGAGCACCATCTCGTTGGCTCCACCATGCAGGGGACCGTACAAACCGGCTGCCGCCGCGGCCACGCACACGTACGGATCCGGCTGCGAGCTGCCCACGCTGCGCATGGCGTTCGCGCTGCAGTTCTGCTCATGATCGGCGTGCAGGATGAAGAGAACATCGAGGACCCGCTCGATGATCGGATCGGGCTCGTACTTGGGCTCTGCCAGCCGGTACATCATGCCCAGAAAGTTACCCGCATAGCTCAGATCGTTGTCTGGATACGCATACGGCAGGCCCTTGCTGTGCCGATAGGCGAACGCGGCAATCGTCGGGATCTTGGCGATGAGTCGGTGAATCTGTTTCGTCCGGACGTCCTGCTCATCGATGTGGCGTGCTTCGGGGTAGAACGTAGACAGCGCCGCGATCGTGCTGATCAGCATGCCCATGGGGTGCGCATCATACCGAAACCCATCCACAAGCTTCTTGACGTTCTCATGAACGATCGTGTGGTGAGTGATCTCGTGGGTCCAGCTGGCGAGCTGATCCTGGTCTGGCAGCTCACCGTTCAGCAGGAGGTAGGCAACCTCGAGAAAGGAACTGTGTTCGGCCAGCTCTTCGATCGAATAACCGCGGTAGCGAAGTATTCCGGCGCCGCCATCGATGTAAGTGATCGAACTCTTGGTGGAGGCCGTGTTGGCGAAGCCGGGGTCATATGTAATGAGTCCGAAATCGTCGTCGGACACCTTGATCTGCCGCAGGGCCATGGCGCTGATTGCTGCCCCGCCCTTGGGGTAGGTGCCATACAAAATCGGGACCTCGTACGACTCGCCGGTCCGGTTGTCGGTAATGGTTACGGAGTCCGACATCTAGTGCCTCCTCGTACCTCTCCAATGCTGAATATCTGGTGATCTGGGATCATACAACCGGCGAGCCGCGCAGCCCGCGGCGCAACCTACGTCTGGCCCCGAGATCCTGCCACCGCCCGCAGGCTGAGTTCACCGTGGCAAAAGCGCGGCGACGATCGCGGGATCCAAGGACCCCGGAGCCCACCCGTTGATCCTCAGATCACGCCCTCCACTACCAAAGATCCACTAGCGCGCGAGGCGCTGAAAAATTCTCAGGTTGACGGAGGATGTGAAGATGACAAAACGGACCCGGCGAGCCATGCTCGCCCCACTCACAGCGCTTATTCTTCTGGCCAGTCCAGCGATGCCGGCACATCACGAAGCGGCGGCGAGGACCGCCTGTGCTGACTCGATCAGTACCAGCTACGGGACCGGCTACCTGATCGGCGGATATTGTCCGATTCAACTATCCTGCTGCAGCCTCGGCGCTTTCACTCTGAACATCTTTTCGTGCTCGGTTTGTGAGTGCGCGTACCTCATTAGTGGCTCCTATTTCGGCCGGAACGTCCAGGCGGCATGCTGGATCCTGTGATGGACTCGCGGCGGGCGTGGCTGGTTGGCCTGAGTATATTCGTGGGCTGCCAGCGCGCCGCCGAGGAGGCTCCGGATATCAGTTCGGCGTTCTCTTCGGTGCTGTTCTTGGCGCCCGACTCGGTGATCCATTCCTTCCCCAGCGACGACGTGGCGGTCCTCGAGCGTTCCCTGGCGCTCGATGTATCGGACAGCAGCATCGCCGTGGGAGACATTTCTGCCGGCAAAGTCTACCGTTTCAGTCGGGACGGTGCACTGCGCGCGGTGGCGGGCGGCAAGGGAGAAGGGCCGGGCGAGCTGCTGCTCCCAATTTCGGTCCGGCTGGGCAACGATGAGTCGATCTGGGTCTCAGACACCCGCAACATGCGGGTCACCCACTACGAGGCGTCGGGCCAGCTCATCTCGACGTTCCGGGTCCCGGGCGCCGGTGACCAGATGGTCCCGATCGATGATGACGGCGTTCTCACACCCAGCAGCTTCGGAGCACTGCTCAATCTATTTCATGCGGACGGAACGTTCGAGACCATCTCAGACAGCGCAGCCTGGCCAGCTCCCCTGATCCATCTCCAGGGAATCGAGCGCGTCGGCATGCGTTCTCTGCTCCTGGCCCGCCTGAACGAGGAGACGATCTTTCTCCTGCACAATGTGCCGGACTTCTCATCCTGGAAGTTTCAGATCGACTTCGATGAGCGTCGGCTGGCGTCGTCGGAAAGCCTCTCGCTGCCCGAATGGTTCGAGACATCGGTGCGAAGCCGGTTGAGTCAGATGCAGGAAAGCCTGGACAAGGACGGTATTATTCTGGTGCCCTTCAACGCGATTCACACATCGGTGCCCGGAACGATCTGGCTCACTACGGGCCCCTTGGGCTCCATGATCGGGGCTCAACTTCCGCTGGACTCCGAGGAAGGCTCGATAGCCGTCATAGCCACGAACGGCGAGAAGGAGGGGCTCTTGGATGCCGTCCTGTTGAAGGACCGGCTGGTGGCACTGTATGAGACAGGTGTGCGGGTGTATGGGCTCAAGGAGGTGGAGGCACCTGACAGACTGTGGTGAGGTCCGCCGGTCTCCGGTTGTCGTGAGGGGGCATGTGCCCGGGGGTAACCTCAGCCCGCCTCGCCACTTCGCGAGTGGCGAGCCGCCGTCAGTCCGTCGCGAC
>JAZGCO010000073.1:0-3891 GCA_036476995.1 Gemmatimonadota bacterium | reverse complement strand
CCGTGGAGGAGCAGGACGGCCTAATCTACGCCCTCGACGTGAAGAGCGGCCTCTACATCCTGCGGGTCACCGAGTAGCTGCGGCTGCAAGTAGCCGTTGCCGGGACTCTCACGCCTGCAGCCGGCACAGCGACGGCTCAACGAGATCTTCTCGTGGAGCGGGGGTAGGCCGACGAGCGGCCTAGTCTAGAAGCCGTCGCGTAAGCCTCGTAGATTGAAGCCGACGCAACGGATCACGGAGTTCGTTTCTGAGGTATCCCCAGTGCCCCAGCTACGCAGTTACTCCCGTATTCCTCACGCTGGCCTGCCGTCCACTCCAGCGGCGGCTGGTCCGCGTCGTATCTCGTCGCCAATCCTTCCTCTGCTGACGTTTCCTCAAGGAGCCAGACCATGAAGTCGCCTCGACGCTCTCTGTGGTGTGCGGTCTTGCTGTCGTTGGTGCTGGTCTGTCCGGTTGCGGCTCAGGACGACGGCTGGCGCACGATCGAGTTCGAGACCACCGAGGTCACGGACGCCGGCGTGGCCCTCTCTCCCGACGGTGAGTGGCTGATCTTCACCCTGCTGGGCCACCTATTCCGACTGCCGGTCGAGGGCGGCGAGGCCGAGCAGCTCACCTTCGGGCCTTACTACGACACCGATCCCGTATTCTCGCCGGACGGCAGTCGCGTGGCCTTCGTGTCGGACCGAGACGGGAGCGAGGGGAACGTCTTCGTTCTGGAACTGGCGACCGGGGAGATCGCGCAGGTGACGCACGAAGCCTGGGCCGGCAGGCCGGCTTGGAGTCCCGATGGTGAGGAGATCGTCTATCTGCGCTTCGTCCGCGAGGCATTCAAGGCCGAAACCTGGTATTCGATGCCGGCTCTGGTGCGCCGAGTGCGCTTGGCAACGGGGGAGCCAGAGGCTCTCAGTTCGGCGCCGCGGCTCTTCCGTTCGGTCTTCTACCTGCCGGATGGCCGCTTGGCTTGGACAGTGCTTGACTTCGACGCCGGATCTATGGGTCTCAGCACACGGATTGAGGTGCTGGGCGCAGAAGGCACGCTGTCTAACCTGCGCACGCTCGAAGGAATCGCAGATCGGATTGTCCCGAGTCCCACGACGGATGCGCTCTATGCTCGCCGACCCTTCCGGGTCCTCAGCCCCCGGCCGACTGAGCAAGTGGACTTGCTGCTGCTTCCACTCCCGGAGGGCCCCGAGAGACTGATCGCGCCGCTGTCCCCGAGCGGAAGCTTCTGGCCATTCACCCCGCAGTTTGCCGTGGGTGGCGACAAGGAGAGCCTTTATGTGAGCGATCTCGGACGGCTCTGGAAGATTGGGCTGCCTAATGGCGTCCGTGAACCCATCGCCTTCAGAGCCCGTGTCAGGCTGGGAACTCACGAGCCGACCCCAGTACCCAAAGCGGTTCTCCAGGCTCCGGGGTCGGTGGCACTGCGCAGCGTGTTGAGCCCCAGGTTGTCACCGGACGGCCGGGTCCTGGTGTTCGGAGCGGCCGGCTTTCTCTGGGAACAGCGGCTCGACGGGGGACAGGCACAGCGTCTGTTTGAGGGGAGTGCCTTCGAAAGCTGGCCGGCTTTTTCACCGGACGGGAAAGAGCTCGCCTTTGTACATAGCGAGTATGGAGCGAATGAAGTCAGGGTGTTTGACTTTGAAACCGGAAGGACGCGCACCGTGGCGCCCGGGCCGAGTGGAAAGTGGCAGCCGAGCTGGAGTGCTGACGCTCAGCGCTTGGTCTTTGGGGAATACGAGGGCGGCCTTGGTGAGGGCAATCTCCGCTGCGTAGCAGTGAACCTCGGCGACGGCGGGCAGGAGACGCTCGCCGAGACCGGTTTGTGGTCGCCCCGCCCCCACTTCTCTGCCGATGGCCGGTCCCTTTACTTCTCAGCTAATACCACAGGTACCGGGACGCTCTACCGTCTCCCACTCAGTGAAGAGGCCAACCCGGAGCCGATCACCGAGCTAGCCCGCCATCTGAGTGAAGGGCTCGTTTCTCCGGACGGGAGGTGGTTGGCGTTCCGGCGAGGAACCGAAATCTGGGTATCGCCGCTTGGCAACGAGTCAGTCAAGGAGGAGCAAGCCCGCCGACTCAGCGCGGAAGGGGGAGACACGTTCACATTCACGCCGGACTCCTCGGCACTGATCTACTCCGTCGGCAGCAGAGTTTGGCGCCACCCGCTGACAGGAGGCGAGCGGGAGGAGATCCCTGTCCGGCTGGAACTCCGACGCCCGACGCCGCCACCCGTGTTGATCCGGCGGGTACGGGTCCTAGACTTCGAGACCGTTGGTTTCGGTCAAGAAGCCGCTCTCTTCATCGAGCACGGTCGCATCCGCTGGATCGGCTCGGAGGCCGGACGGCGAATTCCGCCGGAGACCGTCACCCTCGACGCCGGTGGCCGCTTCGCGATCCCCGGGCTATTTGACCTGCACGTTCACACTGATCGGTTTCATGGCGTTTCAACTGCTCAGGAAGCGTTCCTGGCGTATGGGATCACCTCAGTGCGCGAGCCGGGCGGATGGCTCACCTGGCAGAACGCTCTGGCGGATCGTGGTGAGACTACCAGCGATCCTCTGCCGCGCTACTTCTTTTCGGGTGAGATCTTCGAAGGCTCGGAGCCAGTCGCCGGCGATGTCTTGATGAGCTTGTTGATTCACAACGAAGAAGATGCCCGAACCTATGTGCGCCGGTGGAAGGAGCGGGGTGCCCATTTCATCAAGGTCTATCCTACCCTTCCGTGGCCGTTGCAGCGTGCGGTGGCCGAGGAAGCCCGCCGGCAGGGACTCCCCGTGGTCGGTCACGGGATGAGTGCCGAAGAGGTTACCAGGAGCGTGATCCTCGGGTACTGGTCCCTCGAACATGGTGGCTTCTTCTACGACGACGTGCTCGGGATGCTTGCAGCGGTAGGAACCCGTTGGGACCCGACCGTGGGGATCGCTGGAGGCAATCATGTTTTGTTGCGTGATGAACCGGAGCGCTGGACAGAGACGAAGTTTCGCGCTTTCATCCGTGAGCAGAACATCCTTCTTGGCCCTCCAGGGTCCGACGTGAGCAGCATCGTGCTCCGCGGGTATTGGGCTGAGAGACTTGCTTCTATTCGCACAGCGCATCGCCGCGGCGTCCAGCTCCAGGCAGGAACCGACGCGGCCCACCAAGGAGTTTTCTACGGCTCGTCACTTCACTGGGAGCTGGAACATTTTGTCGAGGCCGGCATCACGCCGCTGGAGGTGCTCCGAATCGCCACTCAGGAAGGGGCGGCGGCCGTTGGTGCGGACGACGATCTGGGCACGCTGGAGGTCGGCAAGCTCGCCGACATTGTCTTGCTTGATGCGGATCCCCTGGAGGACATCAAGAACACCCAGACGATCTGGCGGGTGCTGAAGGGCGGGTGGGTCTTCGATCCCGAGGAGTTGAGGCCGCCTTCTGGTAACTGACCGAGTTCGGGGCATCATGGCGGGGGTGCGGATGCTGTCGCCTTTCTAGGCGGAAGGCGTCATGGGAGCGGGGGTCTCGAGAGGGTCAGCTTCGCCTTTTCTAGTGGAAGGCGACAGGGGCCAGGATAACCTGAGAGAGTAATCGCGATCGCTACGGAGGTCAGGGTGGAGACGGTTGGCTACAGGTTTGTGCCCCAGGACGAAATCGAGAAAGCTACCGGGCTCCTAGTCCGTTGCGGACTAAAGGAGTCGGAAGCGCTTGCGCTGATTCAGGACCCCGAGGTGGCGGAGTGGAAGCGAGACACCGAGCCTGACGAGAACGGACGCTTCCGCTTCTTTGTGTATCTCGAGACGGCGCGGCTGCCTAACGGGCTGTGGCAGTGCCTGGACGGCCTGGGCGTGCCTGCTTCTTTCTACCTTAAGGAGCCGGCGGACTGAGCGGTTTCCACGTGGAGGAAGGTTCTGCGTC
>JAZGCO010000072.1:0-12218 GCA_036476995.1 Gemmatimonadota bacterium | reverse complement strand
CGATCCGTCTACCCTGAAGCTCGAGCCGCCCCATGAGATCTCCGGTCACATCGACTGCCTGGATTCCAAGCTCATACCAGGCGAAGTATCCGATCCCCCTGTCCTCATCGATCCAGAAGTTGTGCGGGGGCGCCCCGCTAATGGACAGGCTGGCGACCTGGACGGGAGCCGTCAGATCGCGGACATCAACCACCCTCATGACGCCTGGCGATCCAGTCTCGTCCCCGAGGAACACATAGCCCGCTGCCGGCCAGTACCACGCGTTGTGTACCAGGAAGCCCGGAATGTCGATTCGGCTGACCTCTTGCGGATTCGTGGGATCCCCCACATCCAGAATGATCAGCCCGGCGTCCCAGTGCGACAGGAATGCAAGCCCGTCCCGTACGTACACATCGTGTAGAAAGCTGGAACCACCGTAGAAGGAAGCCTCGATAGTGGGTGCCGCTGGATCCGAGATGTCTGCGATTCGGAGACCGGATCCGTCGACCGCCAGATATACGTAATTGCCTTCGATCCAGACGTTGTGAACGCCGGTGAATAGGTCCGAGTCCACAAGCCGCGTGATGACTGCCGGGTGCAGCGGATCGGCCAGGTCGAGTAGCGTGATTCCGTTCATGAGGTCAGACGAGCCCTCATGGGTGATGACCCCGAGCGAGCCGTCGGCGCTGATCTTGACGTCGTTCAGCGTCCGGGCGTCGATAGCCACTGAATCGGTTAGAACGGGCGCCGACGGAACGGAAATGTCCCACACAAAGAGCCGATTGCCGAGCACACCGCCAGTACCGCAGAGATTTCCGCTGCCATCTCTGCACCCCCAGGTACCCGTATACGCGACGTTCCCGTGCTCCCAATGGTCCGAGGTGAATCGAGTGGTCACCGATCCCTCGCCTATCGAAACGAACGACCCGGACGGGGCACCACGGGCCAGAATCGTTACGTCGAGTTCATCCGTGACTCCTCCGACCGAGGCGACTACCGAGGCCGCGCCCGGAGTGTACCCGACGACCCTGCCGGAAGCGTCAGCCAGGCCGGCGGTGAAAGGCACGACCGACCACGTCACGGTCTCACCGGTAGTCACCTGACCAGTGCTGTCACGCACTTCCGCGGTGTACGTCTCAACATCGCCCTGCCGCGGCGTGACCGTTCCGCTTGTGATTGTTACGGTACCGAAGAAGGGGCTGACGACAGGCACCGAGAAATCGACGGTCAGCACTGCGGCGGACTGCTGATCTACCATGGCTGTCAGATTGGCCTGGTACGAGCCGCTCTGAATGTCCGTCGGAAGCGTCAGATCTATCGTAATGTCCGCCGAAGCACCGGCCCGGAGAGTGGGAAACTGGCTCGGGGTCGCCGAAAGCTGAGAGCCGGCAATCGGCAGGCCCCCGGGTCCCGCGACCTGCCCTCCGGCCAGTTCGATCGGACCCACATCCGCTGCACCCGTGTTCGTGATTTGTATCGTAGCCGACCTCGTTGTGCCGAGGTCGAGTGCGACGGGCGTGAACGACAGAGTCAGGCCACCCGGACCGGTGAGCGGATCGTCTCCTCCACAACCGGTGGCCACAACCATAGCCAGGAAAATCGCCGAACGGAATCGCATCATAACCTGTCGCTCCAGGAGAAACCTTCGTCGCGCGTCAGAGTAGTTTGGCACAGGTGGCGTGGTAACCCCCCGTGCCAGGCTGCGTTCCGGTTTGCCAGACCCTGCGTGCGGCACTAGGATGCCGGCTTCAGGTCTCGAAAGCATGATCCTCTCTGTCATTCCCGCCATCGAAGAACAGGGAACCGGAGCGGCTCAGCAGCGTTCTGTGCGGAAAGAAGCCATTAGTGTTTATGCTCGTCATATTGCTCGCGGCGGTGCTCGGCTAAACGACACCGCCCGCCTGAGCCAATGCACACTCGCTGTCGTGTGTTCTAGATGTTGAAAGCTGCTGCCCAATGATGATTCAGTCGATTCAGTCGCAAACCAGGAGGACAGGGTGAAGTCGCGATTTCTTGCCACAGGCCTGCTCACGGCCGCGTTCACGATGGCTGTTCCGACCGTTCTGCAGGGCCAGGAAGTCTTTGAGCCGATAGACATTCCGTTCGAGAAGTTCGTGCTCGACAACGGTCTCACATTGATCGTCCACGAGGACCACAAGGCGCCGATCGTAGCCGTCAATGTCTGGTACCACGTCGGGTCCAAGAACGAGAAGCTCGGAAAAACCGGATTTGCACATCTGTTCGAGCACTTGATGTTCAACGGTAGCGAGAATTACGACGACGACTACTTCCAGGCCCTCGAGCCGCTCGGCGCCACAACGCTCAACGGAACGACGAACCCGGACCGGACGAACTACTTCCAGAATGTGCCCGTCTCCGCGGTAGACGTCGCCCTGTGGATGGAGTCGGACCGCATGGGACACCTGCTCGGTGCGGTGACACAGGAGAAGTTGGACGAGCAGCGGGGTGTCGTACAGAACGAGAAACGGCAGGGCGAGAACCAGCCGTACGGGGTCGTTAGGCAGCTCGTCACCGAAAACACCTACCCGGCCGGGCACCCGTACTCGTGGACCACGATCGGGTCGATGGAAGATCTGGACGCCGCGAGCTTGGATGACGTCCATGAATGGTTCAAGACATACTACGGCGCTGCCAATACCGTAATTGCGGTGGCCGGCGACATCGACGCCGAAACTGCTCTGGCCAAGGTGAACAAGTTCTTTGGAGACATTCCAGCCGGACCCCCCATCGCCAAGCACGAGACGTGGATCGCGAAGATGACGGGAACGAAGCGACAGTCGGTCGAGGATCGGGTGCCGCAGGCCAGGATCTACAAAGTGTGGAACGTCCCGGAGTGGGGCTCGGCTGAGTCCGACTACCTGAATCTGGTGACTGATGTACTCGCTTCGGGTAAGACATCGCGCTTCTACAAGCGACTTGTGTATGACGACCAGCTCGCAACGAGCGTGAGTGCGTTCATTAGCCAGCGCGAGATCGGCGGGCAGGTTCAGATCAACGCCACGGCGAGGCCCGGCGTGGATCTGGCCGACGTCGAAGCGGCCATGGACGAAGAGCTAGCCCGGTTCGTCGCCGAAGGGCCAACAGCCGCCGAGCTGCAAAGGATCAAGACGCAGTACCGCGCCCAACTCGTCCGCGGGGTCGAGACGATTGGCGGGTTTGGCGGGAAGTCAGACCGGCTGGCAACCAACATGGTGTATGGCGGCGACCCGGACTTTCACAAGGTCACGCAGAGCCGTATCGCCGGAGCCACGGCAGACAATCTTCGTCAGACAGCCGAGGCTTGGCTGACCGACGGCGTGTACATCCTGGAGGTGCATCCCTTCCCCGAATTCGGAACCGTGGCGAGCACGGCCGATCGTTCGGCGCCCCCGGCCGCGGGTGACTCTCCAGCTCCCGACTTTCCGGATCTGCAGCGGGCAACGCTGTCCAACGGCATGAAGATAGCTTTGGCAGAGAGCCGGTCTGTCCCGCTGGTTAACTTCAATCTCTTGTTCGACGCCGGGTACGCGTCAGACCAATTCGCCAGTCCTGGGACGGCCCGGCTCGCCATGAGCATGCTGGACGAGGGTACGAAATCGCGCACAGCCCTGGAGATCAGTGAAGAGCTGGCGATGCTCGGCGCCACTCTCGGCAGCGGATCGAACCTCGATATGTCGTCGGTCTCCATGTCCGCTCTTAAGGAAAACCTGGACGCATCTCTAGACGTGTACGCGGACGTAATCCTGAATCCCGCGTTCCCGCAGTCGGACTTCGACAGGCTCAAGAGACTGCAGCTGGCGGGTATCGATCAAGAGAAGGCTCGGCCGGTTTCCATGGCCCTTCGGATCTTCCCGCGCATTCTGTATGGAGAGGGCCATGCGTATGGAAATCCACTCACCGGCTCGGGGACGACCGAGGCGGTGGCGACTCTAACCCGGCAGGACCTGGTCAAATTCCACCAGAGGTGGTTCCGACCCAACAACGCCACGTTGATCGTGGTGGGCGCCACGACGCTGGACGAGATCGTGCCGAAGCTGGAGAGACTGTTCAAGGACTGGGATCAGGGCGAAGTGCCGGTTAAGAACATCGGCGAAGTGGAGCATAAGAACGCTCCCGAGGTCTACCTTGTGGATCGTCCGGGAGCGCTTCAGTCGATCGTATTCGCCGGCCACGTGGCGCCCCCGACCGCCAACCCGAACGAAATCGCCATCGAGATGATGAACACGATTCTCGGTGGCGCGTTCATCTCACGAATCAACATGAATCTGCGCGAGGACAAGCATTGGTCGTACGGTGCGTTCACCTTCATGTTCGACGCCGCCGGACAGCGCCCGTTCATAGCATACGCTCCTGTCCAGACCGACAAGACCAAAGAGTCACTGACCGAGGTGCTAAAGGAGCTGCACGGGATCCGGGGCGACGTCCCGATCACGGCGGATGAGCTGGACAAGGCGCAGAAGAACAGCACGCTGGCCCTGCCCGGTTCGTGGGAGACCATGGGTTCGATCGGCGGCTCGATCGCGGAGATCGTCCGCTTCGGATTGCCCGATGATCACTTCGATACGTACTCGTCTCGCGTGTGGGCCCTCAGCCTGGACGATGTGTCCGCCGCCGCAACGCAGCTGGTCTTTCCAAACCGCCTCGTCTGGGTGGTCGTCGGCGATCTCGAGAAGATCGAGGCGGGTATCAGAGAGCTGAACCTGGGGCAGGTGCAGGTGATTTCGGTCGAAGGAGAGCCGGTCGTCGGAACCAGCTGAGCAGCGCGACAGATCGGCGAGGCGGACTGGCACAAGGCGGTCGGCCGCCGGGACCGATTACGGCTCGAACTGGGTAAGGTCCAGAGCCGTGAGATCCAGTTCGAGAACGGTCCAGTCAGCCACGTCGGGCAGGCTGAAATCGTGTTTCTTGGGGTTCTTGCCGATCTCGACGTAAGCGAACTTTCTGACGTACCAGGCCAGCGTTTCGGGCCGGTCTGACTCAGTACGGACCCAGCGCACTCCGCGCTGTTTCATCTCCCGGAGCCGGGCCGTCTGGAGCCTGGCTCCGACCCCCTGCCCCCGGAACGCCGGATCCACGGCTAGACTGGCGGTTTCGGCTCGGTCGGCGGAGATAATGATGTAGCTGGCCAGGCCTGCCAGTCTGGCTCCCTCTACGGCTACGAAACTGTTCTCGATGCTGAGACCACTGCGTTCGGCATCGGAACGCTCGGGCGTCGGAGCCATGTTGTACTTCGCGAGGAGATTCACGGCGGGCTCGAGGTCCGATGGCTGCATCTTCCGGATCAGAACAGCCACGACGGCCTCCACCACACATTCGGGTTCAGAACGCGCCGTCCGGGCTCCGGATTTCTCGTGGCCAAGTCGGCGATGCAGCGGTTCATGCGCTCGGCGAACAGCGCATGCACTCCTTCCCGCTCGGGTTTGAGATCGCTGATCGGGCCGACCAGACTAGGATTCGTGTTGATCTCCCACACCTGAAGTCGTCCGTCGAGCATCGCATAGTCCACCCGGCCGTACTCAATTCGGGACAGCTCGAAGACCTCCAGGACAGCTTCCCGATGTGGATTCATCTCCACGTAGGCCCGCTCCTCCTCCAGGTACTCCGGGTTGGTCAGGTCGGCCTGCTTTTGCATCCAGTGCCGGCTGAAGAGCACGTGCCGCGGCACTATCTGGTCGCCGATGCGAAAGGCTGAATACTTGCGATATATGCCGTCAGTGTCGGCGGTATCGATGAACTCAACGACCAGGACGCCTTTGTGCTCTCCAAGCGCCCTCTCCAGGTCGTCCGGGCTTTGCAGAAGATCCGTCAGGTTGCCATCGTGGTCAGCCTCTCGGCGAAGAAAAACGGGAAAGTGGAGCCCGCTCAGATCTTCTGCTTCTCGAGCGATGGCGAGGCTTTGACGGCCATCGCGCTGCAGTGCTCGCAGCAGCTCAACTCGCATGAGCGATTTGTCGGGGTCGTTGAGGGTCTGACAACCCGCTGAGCGCAGGCGGCGCGCAAGACGTCCGGCGCGGCGACGTTGCCACGCGGACAGCCGCTCCAGGTCGGAGAATACATACGTTCCAGTGAGCAGGCGTATGTTTCGGGCCTCATAGGGCCGAATTCGGATATGATCCCGAACGGGCTGGCCGCGACCGGAGCGGTAGGTGTTCAGGGTGTACCGATGATCGCGGGTCGTCATGAAATAGAGCACGGCAGTTAATCTCTCGGAGAGCTTTGAGTGAAACAACAGGAGGCTGGGTGCGGACCTGCATCGTAGGCTGCGGGGCGCTCGGAGGTCTGATCGGGGGCCGGCTGGCGCTGGCGGGCGCCGACCTCACGGTCGTCGAACGGGGGGAGCGGCTTCGGGCGCTCGCCGCCGATGGCCTGCGCCTCATTCACCCGTCGGGGGAAGAATCTCACGTAACCGGATTCTCCGCCGTGAGCCTCGGGGCCGTTCAAGGGCCGTTCGATCTTCTTATCCTGGCTACCAAAGCGCACGAGATCGCAGCCGTGGCGCCCTCGCTTTCGGACCTTATGCACTCCGACTCCGTGCTCGTAACGGTCCAGAACGGAATCCCGTGGTGGTACTTCGAGCGGCATGGAGGAGAGCGAAATGGCAGGCGGCTGCGAAGCCTCGATCCAGACGGCCGAATCGCGCAGTGCATCCCGGCTGACCAGGTCCTGGGCGCCGTCGCCTATCCGGCCTGCAGCGTCCCGGAGCCTGGAATCGTGCGGCACGTGGAAGGGAACCGGATTCCGGTCGGCGAGCTGGATGACTCGGCCTCCGGCCGGGTGGCGCGGGTGGTGGAAACGCTCGAGACTGCCGGGTTCCGGAGCCGAATCCTGGATGACGTGCGGGGAGAGATCTGGCTCAAGGCTATCGGTAGCCTCGCCTTCAACCCGCTCAGCGCTCTGACCGGAGCCACCCTCGCGGGGATGTGCAGCTTTCCGCCCACCCGTGAGTTGGCGCTCCGCATGATGCGGGAAGCTGAGGCTGTCTGTGGCAAGCTGGGCATCACACTGCGGAGAACTCCGGAGCGTCGAATCGAGGGGGCCGAAGCCGTAGGCGAACATCAGACCTCGATGCTCCAGGACCTGAAAGCGGGCCGTGACCTTGAGATTGAGGCTGTTCTCGGGTCTGTCGTTGAGCTGGCCCGCATGGAAGGAGTTCCGACACCCAATCTGGATGCCGTCTACGCCGCCACCCGCCTGCTCGCGTCTCAGAGCGTGGCCGGCGCCTGAGGCGCTCCACTCTAGCCAAATGCCGGCGCCCATGTGCGGCCCCGACCTTGCTTTCCTCACTGCTGGAGCCGGACCTGGTTCCGCCGCCGAACGCCTGTACAGGCCTGTAACTAGCTGTCCGATATCAGCTTAACATGTCAGACCGATTCGGCTTGGGCGCGGCTTTGTGGCAACAATGCCGTCGTGTATCCGGCAACCCGCGAACGGGGTTCGCGAAAGGCAAGAGATCGAGTGCAGCACACGACCAGATTCGAGTACGTGGAAGAGCCACAGGCAAGCTCGGCGAGCGTCCCACCGGTCGCGCGAATCTCGGACCGTGTGGCCCTCGAACTGATCCACCACGCCACGCAACTCCCCTCCGACTTTGATAGGCTCGGTCCGGCTCTCGCCGCCTGCGTACGTGAGGTGTGCCGGATCACCGGCTGGCGGGCCGGCCAGGCCTGGGTCCGTGAAGGCCGGTCGGCCAAGTACGAGTCCAGAGCCTGGCACGCGACCTCCGACCGATTCGGCGCACTCGAGAGGGCATGTCGCTCATCGGGAACCGAATTCGTCGCAGATTTGCTGGGCCGGTCCGAGCATGTAGGTCAGGTGCTGGTTTTGGGCGCAGGGTACTCGGACCCTCCGACCTGGCTCGATACCGCGCGGCAGTCGGGCGCAGCCTGCGCGTATGCGGTGCCCGTGCTCGCCGAGAATGAAGCAGCCGCCGTCCTCGTCTTCTTCACAGCCGACGATCGAGACTCCCGGCGGGCGTCAGAATTACTGAAGGCGTTCGGCCATAGCCTGGGCCTGATCGCCGGGCGCGGTCGCATGAGGCGGGCGGTGGGCTCGGCGGCGAAGCACGCGCGGAAGCAGGCCAGCCTGATCGATGATCTCCAGATGAAGCTAGCCGATCAGGCCAGTCAGAGCGCATGGCTCGAAAAGGCGACCGCGAGCGGCGTCTGGGAATGGGACCTCGAGAGCGACCGGTTCGAGTGCAGTGCCGGATGGCGGGAGATCCTTGGGCTGGCCGGAGAGCCTATGACTTCTGATCCGTCCGAGTGGCTGGACCGGATTCACCCCTTGGACCGTGAACGGGTGGAGGTGGAACTGGAAGAGGCTCTCCGCCAGGACGACAGCTCCTTCTACTCACTGCACCGGCTTCGGCACGCCGATGATGGGTACAGATCGGTTCTGGTGCACGGCCTCGGACTGCGCGATTCGGACGGCAAGGTCACGCACATCCTGGGCGTCATCACATCGTCCGGCGCGGAGGGTGTCGAAATCACGCCGGGGATGTACGACGCGAGTACCGGACTGCCGACCCGGGCGCTGTTGGCGGACCGAATCGGTCAGGCCGTCCGCCGAAGATCCCGCTCGCCCGAAAACACGTTTGCCGTTCTGATGGTGTCCGCGATTCCTGTAGGCTCGGATGCGCCGGCAACCGAGGTCCTGGCTGAGGTCCGGGCAGCGCTGGCCCGCCGCCTGACGCTTGCCGTGCGGCCCGCCGACACCGTAGCGCACGCGCGGCGTGGCGAGTTTGGCATGCTCCTCGATGGCATTCCGAGCCTCGAAGACGCGCGAGAGATCGTGCGGCGAATTCACACGGCCGTGCAGCAGCCCTTCCCGTTTGAAGATTCCGAGGTCCGGGTGCGAACCCACGTCGGAATCGTCCTCGGGCGATCGAGTCACGACGATGCCGAGTCGCTGCTGAAGGACGCGTCCATGGCCATGAGACAGGCCGAAACGCGAAACGCGGAGTATCGCGTGTTCGACTTCGCGGCCCAGGACTATGCGGACCGCGTATACCAGCTCGAGACGGACCTGCGGAGAGCTATTGATCTCGGCGAACTCTTTTTCGAGTATCTGCCGATCGTCTCGCTGGACTCTGGCAGGCTGACCGGACTCGAAGCGCTCATGCGGTGGAAACACCCCGAAAAGGGCCTGATTCCGCCCCGGGTGTTCGTGCCCGTAGTGATGGCGTCGCGACTCATCCACGATGTCGCCCTGTGGGCCGTCGAAACCGCGTGCCTGCAGCTGAAGCGCTGGCAGGAGCGGATCTCAGATGCCTCTCCGCCTCCCATCGCGATCAATATCACGGCTCGTCAGCTTCTTCACGAGGCCTTTCCGGGCAACGTGCGACTGATCATGAAGCGGCATGGGGTTGAAGGACGATGGCTCAGGTTCGACATTGCCGAGTCCGAGCTCATGCAGGACGCCGCGCGTGCGGCGGAGGTCCTGAGGGGACTACGCACGTCGCAGATCGAAGTGTTCATTGACGACTTCGGAACCGGTTACTCGTCCCTCAGTCAGCTCCAGTACTTCCCTGCTGCCGCTTTGAAGATAGATCGGCAATTCGTGTCCGCGCAGCGAGACAAGGCCGACTGGGGTGTCGCTCGCACTATTATCGAGCTGTCACGCGTGCTGGGGATGGAGGTCATTGCAGAGGGTATCGAGACCCGCAAGCAATTCCTGGAGCTGCGCGATATGGGCTGCCATCAAGGACAGGGATTCCTTTTCTCAGGGCCCGTAGGAGCGGCCCAAGCCGAAGATCTTATCCGCGACGGCTATCCCCTGGACCTTGAAGCCATGCGGGTGGGCCGCGCGAAGTAGGTAGTCCCGGGTGGGCCCTTTAGACGCTGGTCGTCTAGGCGTCGGCGCTTAGTGAGCCGCCGATCCGCAGTACCTCATCCACCAGGGCTTCAAGATCACTGTCCGAAGTACGGTGGTTGGTGATCGCTACCCGGATCACCAGTCGCCCGTGTATCATAGTCGTGGACGGAGCCGCTAGCCCCTCCTCGTGAAGTCGGGTCACGATCGCGCCGTTGAGCCTGTCCAGCTCTTCACCGCGCGCGTCATCGCCGCCGTCCTTCACCTCCTCGCCGTCGGGCAGCATCAACGCCGGCCGGTACCGGAAGCAGACCACGTTGAGCGCGACCGGAGCGACGACGCGCAGCTCGGCTTCCTCGGCGATACGTGCGGCCAGCATCTCGGCCTGACGGCAATTCTTGTAGATCATCTCACCGAGCCGCCGGAGGCCGTGGCGCTTGAGCGTGAACCACACCTTGAGCGCGCGGAAATTACGGGCCAGCTCGGGACCGTAGTCACAGTACCAGGGTTCTCCTCCCGCCAGCCCGCCGGTTCCCATCGCGAGGTACGCTTGATTCGTCGTGAACGAGTCGCGGTGCATGCGGCCGTCCCGGACCAGGACGCAGCCGGCGTCGTACGGCACGTGGAGCCACTTGTGGAAGTCGAACGCCACAGAGTCAGCCCGGCCTATCCCGCGAACACGATCCGCCAGTTCCGGATGCAGGACCGCTAGCGACCCGAAGGCTCCGTCAACATGAAGCCACAGATTCTCGGCGGCGCACAGATCGGCCATCGCCTCCAGGTCGTCCACCGACCCCGTGTTGACCGACCCGGCATTGGCGACCACGCAGAAGGGCACGTAGCCAGCCGCCCGGTCGGCCTGTATCCGGGCTTCAAGTGCGGCGACGTCGATACGAAAATCGGAGTCCACCGGAATGCGCCTCAGGGCCTGGCTCCCCAGACCCAGCAGCTCTGCGGCTTTCGGCACCGACACATGGACCTCTTCCGAGGCGTACACCAGGAGACGGCCGGCCGCCGCAACGCCTTCGCGGCGCACGTCCACACCCGCCACGTGGTCGCGGGCCACAGCCATGGCGATCACCTGCGCCATGGACGTGCCGCTGAGCAGCAGCCCACTCGTGCCCTCGGGCATCCCGAACATCTGCCGCGACCACTCGATGACCTGGCGCTCCACGTAGACCGCGCCGTGATCTCGGCCGCCCGCGTTCGAGTTCATGGCCGCCGCGATCATCTCCGCCAAGACACCATCGGGCGTTCCCGTTCCCAGCACCCAGCCAAAGAACCGCGGGTGAATGTTGCCGTTGGCGAACGGGAGGATGATCTCCTGCACCTCGTCCCACACATCGTCCAGCTCCGCTGGCTCGTGCGGTGGCGGCGCCATGAGCCGCCGCTTCGCTTCATCGGAGACCGGCTGCCACACCGGGCGGTCTCGCACATTCTCCAGGTACCGGAGAATCACGTTCAGGATCTCGGATCCCTGAGCGCGAAACACGTCCCAATCCTCCGGATCGAGAGTGGGATTCTGATCGTCTGAGATCGGAGGGCCGTAGGCGTCTGTCACGCGATTATCGGGGAAAAAGGGAAAAGCGGAGGGGGTGGGATTCGAACCCACAAGCCCGTGAGGGCGCCAGTTTTCGAGTAATTTTAGACCCTCTGCGTATGGCTGCGGATAGCAGCGTTTCCCTGTGCTGACGGCGTGTTTGCAATTTCGTGTCCGCGTGAGAGTCTCGTTAAATGCGGACCCTTGTCTCGCTTTGTTCCCAGGATGTTCCCATGAGACGCTACAGCCCTGCCACGTCTTCCTTACCTGACCGATCCTCGACGAGGACTCGGAGATGTTCTCGCGAAAGGTGCATGTAGTCCATTGTCGTTCTAAGGTCAGCATGGCCGACGGCTTCCTTAACAATCGCAGGGCTCTGCTCCTGGGCCAGCCAGGTCGTGATCCGCCGGTGTCTCAGGTCGTGCTGAACGAACCCATCCGGCAATTCTGCTTGCACGCAAGCCGTTCGGAAAGCCCTGCGCATAGATCCGACGCGATCACCAGGTTCGGCGTTCCTGCGCCTTCGCTGATGGTGGAACACCTGCCCTAGGACCGCCTTGCCAGCACCAGCTTTCGGGGCGAACGCGCTTCGGGCCCTATGCTAGTTTGGGCTGATACATCAAGTACGACAGTCACTCACGATCAGCGCTCTCCTCCGGAGGCGACCAATTCTCACGCGGCCAATCGTTTATATATCGGTCGCTTGCGTCGTGCACGTCCTGGTGGACTTGCTCTAGATCGCCTTGATCCAAGACAACTCCCCTTACCATAACGGCCGAGATCTCTCGAACGTTTGCGATGTCTTCAAGAGGGTTAGCACGCAGAAGAACCAGATCCGCGATCTTCCCCTCTTCCACAGTGCCGACGGAGTCGGCGATTCCGAGGAACT
>JAZGCO010000071.1:0-37388 GCA_036476995.1 Gemmatimonadota bacterium | reverse complement strand
CACCGGGTGACGCAGCGTCTCGTTTTTCGTACAATGGCTCGGGAATAGGACACGAAGGGGCAAGAGCGATGACGGACCACCGACCGCTTTGTACACGTTGTGGTGAGCCAATAGGCCCAGGCGAATTTGGACTGTCATCTGCTGACAGCAAGCCGATACACAAGGACGGTTGCCCGAAGAAAGAGCTGCCAGACTGGGACTACACACGTCCTAGCGACACCGCGCACTAGGTAAGACGCGACTGCGCGACTGTGCCCGTTTTGTGCCTATTGGGAGTATAACAGAGTGCAAACCAGTAGAATCAACGAAACAGAAACAGCCCGGTTTTATGCACTCGCTTGCACTTGAGTAGACTCACGTAGACACTATTCGCCGGACTCGGGTTCCGGCTCGGAAGCGACGGGCTCGATTCCGAGAAAATCTGTGCGGTGGAAACGCTCGTAGGCTTCAACGCGATCGGCGTGCGCGTCCGCCCAGGTCGCGGAGCACGAGCCGAGATGCCGGTCGGCCCGCGATGAGATGAGCCCATCCAGCACACCCGCTTCGCGGGCGAAAGCCAGCTCGTCGAGCGGCCGATACGCCTGTCCACCGAACAGCGTTCGGGCCACTACCCAACCCTCCACAAAGGACGAGACGACTCGGACCTCGTGTCGCATGAGTTCGTCGCACGACACGTCGGGGTCGGTCCCGCGAACGACCCTCATCCGCTGCACAGCGTAGTTGTAGTAAGCCCGGGCGCCTTCACGAAGATTACCGGGTGTCAGCACGAGGGCCACTGAGTCGTCCCGCACGGTAATCCTGTCCCATGGGTACGTATCGAGCGAATCCTCCGCGCTCTCAACCGGCTCCGTCTCGGCGCCGAAGTCGAGCATGTAGAGCACGCGGGGATCTTCCTGCAGGTCGGCGAATAGCGCACGGGTACTGTCCAGAAACGTCCGCACCTGTTCGGCGGAAAAGGAGATCTCCTGACCGGAAGGCGCTGTCATCACGTACTGGGGCCGTGCTTCATCCGCGAAAACGAGGAAGAGAACTGCGGCCGGCGCGACGATGCGCCGGAGATAGTTAGATGGAAGCAATCGGCTTGGGTCCGCCGGCGTCTTCCGGCTCGTAGAGCCCTGCGTACCGAAGCACGTCGTCACCCGCATGCCCGAGTAGCTCGTGCTCTCGCGCTAGAATCCGGTCCACCAGCTCGTGCACCGAGCCGGTCGAGGGCCACGACTCCTGAATGAGCTCCCAACCGCGATCGACCGCGATTCGATTGGTCACGTAGGCCAGGCAAAAGAGGTCATCCAGATATCCGTAGGCGCCTACATCCTTCTCCGGGATGACGTCGTCCGGACTGACCAGATAGGCAATAGCCGCGTCAACGAGGAGCTTGTGCTCCCGCTTCAGCCGCGGATCCGCCAGCATCTTGAACATGAGTTCGGCGAAGGCGGGCGTCAGACTGACCACGTCTTTCCAGGTGCCCTCATAGGCCCCGATCTGCTCTTTCAGTCCCGCCAGATAGTCTGTGCTCATGCTCGAAAGATTACTCTACGGTTACGCTCTTCGCCAGATTGCGCGGCTTGTCCACGTCGCATCCTCGGAGCACCGCGATGCGGTACGCCAGAAGCTGCAGGGATACGGTGACGAGGATGGGTTGTAGCATCGGGATCGTGGATGGAGCCTGGATCACGTGGTCCGCCTTCCCCGCCAAATCGTTGTTTCCTTCGGTTACGATGGCGATCACACGCCCGCCCCGGGCTTTTACTTCCTCGATGTTGCTGAGGACCTTGGTATACACTGAATCCGTGGGTGCCACGAACACCACGGGCATCTGGTCGTCGATCAGGGCGATCGGACCATGCTTCATCTCAGCCGCAGGATAGCCTTCCGCATGGATGTAGCTGATCTCCTTGAGTTTCAGGGCTCCCTCGAGCGCCACCGGAAAATTGTAGCTCCGGCCCAGGTACAGGAAGTTGGAATGCTCCCCGTACAGCTCCGCGATGCGGTTGACCTGGTCCTCTTGCTCCAGAGCCCGTTCGACGAGAGCCGGGAGGCGCTTCATGGCGGCCACGATCTCTCTGCCCTGAAGCAGCGACATGCCCTGCCGTCGGGCCATGAACAGGGTGAACAGGGCCAAGACCATGAGCTGACCGGTGAAGGCCTTCGTGGATGCCACCCCGATCTCGGGGCCGCTGTGCGTGTAGACGCCTCCGTCTGTCTCGCGGGCTATCGTAGAGCCCACGCTATTGACGATACCCATGACCGGAGCCCCCCGTTTCCGGGCCTCCCGCATGGCAGCCCGCGTGTCGGCAGTCTCGCCGGACTGTGAGATGGCGATGACCAGCGTATTCGGCGGAATAATTGGCTCGCGGTACCGGAACTCCGACGCGTACTCGACCTCGACCGGGATCCGGGCGTATTCCTCCAGCATGTATTCGCCGACCAGAGCCGCGTGCCAGGACGTACCGCACGCGGTGATCACGATCCGCTCGACGCTGCCGAGGACATCGGCCAGCTGGTGGAGTCCGCCGAGCTTGGCCGTGCCATCTTCTTCCAGCAGACGTCCGCGCATGGCGTCTTCGATGGTGGCGGGTTGCTCGAAGATCTCCTTGAGCATGAAGTGTTCGTAGCCGCCCCGTTCGATCCGGTCCAGATCCCAGCTCACGTGGTTCACTTCCTTCTCGATGGGGCGCGAGGTGCCGTGACTCTCCCAGTCGCTGAGGCGAATGATCTCATGACCTTCCCTTGTGAGCACCGCCAGCTCGCCATCGTCCAGGTACACCACTCTGCGGGTCTGATCTAGAATGGCCGCTACGTCAGACGCCAGATACGTTTCACCGCCGTGCTCCGACACACCGACCAAGAGCGGTGAGCCCATTCGGGCCGCCACGATCTTGTCCGGATCTCGGTCACTGATCACCGCCAGTCCGTATGTCCCCTCCACCTGCAGCAGGGCGGCGGCTACGGCATGTTCCAGATTGTCCTCGAAGGCCTCCTCGATGAGGTGGCAGAGCACTTCGGTATCCGTTTCCGTCGAAAATTCGTGGCCCAGCTCCTTGAGCTTGGTGCGGAGAACATCGCAATTCTCGATGATGCCGTTATGCACCAGAGCAATGGAGCCGGATTCATCCGTGTGGGGATGGGCGTTTACGGTCGTCGGTGCGCCGTGGGTGGCCCAGCGGGTGTGCGAGATCCCTATCGTACCCTCGACAGGCTCTTTGATGAGGATCGCGTCAAGCGCCTCGATTCGGCCCGCCGTCTTCCGGACATCCAGGCGGCCGGAGGTCAGGGTGGCGATGCCGGCGGAGTCGTAGCCCCTATACTCGAGACGCCGAATGCCCTCCATCAATAGCGGCTGCGCGTCTCTCGTTCCGACATATCCGACAATTCCGCACATTATTCGCTCAGACCTCCGGCAAGAGCCGCCAGCTTCTGTTGTGCCCAATCCGCAAGACGGCCTACCGAGCTGTCGTCTCGGGCTTCGGCGTAGATCCGTACAATCGGCTCCGTTCCCGACGGACGAACGTGAACCCACTGGCCACTTTCAGCCCAGGCCAGCCGAAGGCCATCGGCCCGATCGGCTACAGCTCCCGGAGCGGCTTCGCTCTCCAACACGTCATACAGCTCGGTCAGCTCCATGTCAGGCCGCGCCGACTTGCGCCGGGCCATGCTGTACTGCGTCCGCTCGGCAAGCGCCTGACTGAACGACCCCTCCTGTCCCGCCAACCAGCTCAGAATGAGCGCCGCAGCGGCCGGAGCGTCGCGTGTCAGATTGAGGTCCGGGAGCATGACTCCGCCATTCCCCTCGCCGCCGATTACCGCGCCTACCTCGGCCATTTTCAGCGCCACCCTGATCTCTCCAACCGGCGTCCGGTAAAACGAAACGCCCGCCTGGACGGCGGCATCTTCGATCGTCTGGCTGGACGACAGATTGGTTACCACCGGCCCCGGATTCCTGGACAAGACATACTCCGCCGCGATGGCGAGGGTCCAATCCTCGCCAACCGCCCTGCCATGTTCATCCACCAGAGACAAGCGGTCTACGTCTGGGTCCACGGCGAGTCCGATGTCGGCCCCGGAATCCCGCACCAGCCGGCCCAGTTCGGCAAGGTTGCCGGCGGTTGGCTCAGGACTTCGCGGAAACAGGCCGTCCGTTTCCAGTCCGATGGCGGTGACTTCGCATCCCAGCCGGTCGAGAAGCTGCGGCATTATCGCCCCGCCGGCCCCGTGGACACAGTCGAGAGCCACCTTCAGCCGGCGGGCGGACACTGCCTCTGCGTCGATCAGGCCGAGCGCCAGGATGCGCTCGACATGGGCGTCGCTGAGACCGGGAATCTCCGACCTGCTGCCGAAGCCGTTCTGGCCGCCCGTGGAAGCGGCCGGACCGGACCCCGACAGGTCATCCAGAATCTTCTGGACCTCCGCACCTTCGGCCGGCGTCAGGAATCGTCCCGCAGACGTTACCAGCTTGAGTCCGTTCCACTCGATCGGATTGTGGGATGCTGTGACCATGAGACCGGCTACGGCCGCCGGGTCTTCCTTCACGGCCAGGAGAAGGGACGGCGTGGCGATCAGACCAGCCATACGAACGTTACGGCCCGCCTGCCTGAGTCCGTCCGACGCGGCCTCGCTAAGCTCGGGGCCCGACGTGCGAGAGTCGCGGCCGAGGATGACGTAGCCTACAGCCCCGGTGGCCTGGATCCAAGCACCGAACGCCACCCCATAGCGGCGGGTCAGCTCCGGGGTCATCGATTCGCCTACGATTCCGCGTATCCCGGAGGGTGAAACGATCAGCGGGACACTCACTCGAGACCTGCTCGCACGTCGAAATCACCTCGGTACAAAGTCGTGGTGACAGTAGCTGGGCGAGAGTACGTGCGCGGTGGGAACGCGTCAACGGCATGTCACCCGAGGGCTATGCATCCGCATCCGCGGACAGTGAGGCGAGGCGGCGCATCACGGGCCGGACACTGAGCGAGCCGACGCTCACGACCGCGAATCCGGAGGCCCACTCGACCCCGTGCCCGGCCATGCGCAGAGCTGCCCGGGAACCCGACTTCAACCGGACTACGAGACTCGCGAGCGAGTGCGTGGGCTTGTACCGCAGCAGCACGTGGATGCGGTTTGCCGCCGCCACCACGGTGATCGGTTCCGCGTCGAGCCGGCGGCAGAGCACGATCAGATGACGCTCGATGATCGCCTGGCGCCGCGGGCCCGGAATACGGAGTCCGCCAAGCGTGGACCAGGCAATGTGGGCATACAACCGGTGTTCCGAGCGCTCCGTTTCGATGGGCTGCACCCAGACTTGCTTCGTACGGATCATTGTGCAGTGTGTGGCGTCGGCTCAACCGGCGATCAACGTTATGGACCGTTCCGGCAACCGGTTCTCGCGCGCGGCTTTTGCCAGGCTTCGAAAGCAACATACCTTCCCGCCAAGGCGACCGGTCTTTCGGCCACCACCCAAACGGAGACAACGCTGATGGACGTTATCGACTCGGACGGTTTCGGCACCCTGGCGGTACACGCGGGCCAGGCTCCCGACCCGGTCAGCGGGGCGATCATGATGCCGCTGTATCAGACGTCCACATACGTGCAGGATGGGGTCGGCCAGCCGCGCCAGGGCAACGAATACGCGCGTGTCACGAACCCGACCCGCACCGCCCTGGAGGCCAACCTGGCTGCCCTGGAAGCGGGACGGCACGGAATCGTGTTCGCGTCAGGGCTGGCCTCGATCGAGGCCATTCTCAAGGCCAACCTCGAGGCCGGGGATCACGTGATTTGCGGAAACAACGTGTATGGTGGAACCGAGCGGATGTTTCGGACCGTCTGGGCGCGATTCGGAGTGGACTTCTCGTTCATCGATACATCTGACCTGGATGCGCTGCGCGTGGCGGTAAGGCCCAACACGAAATTGGTTCACCTCGAGACGCCGACCAATCCTATGATGGAGCTGTCCGACATCGCGGCCTGCGCAGAGGTCGCGGACCAGGCAGGCGCACTGTTGTCGGTGGACAACACCTTCGCGACACCCTATCTGCAGCGGCCGCTGGACCTGGGCGCAGACATCGTGATGCACTCCACTACAAAGTACCTGAACGGGCACAGCGACCTTATCGGCGGCGCTCTGATCGTTCGATCGGATGAGCTGGCGGAGAAACTGCACTACCAGCAAAAGGCTACCGGAGCGGTGCCCGGGCCGATGGATTGCTGGCTGACACTGCGCTCCACCAAGACGCTCCACGTGCGCATGAAGCAGCACTGCGCCAACGCCATGACGATCGCCATGCACCTGGCGGCACATCCGGATGTGCCGCGGGTCGTGTACCCCGGACTCAGCACGCACCCACAGCACGAACTGGCCAAGAGCCAGATGCGCGACTTCGGAGCCATGATTACTCTCGACGCGGGAAGCGCAGAGCGTGCGCAGACGCTGTGCGAGCAAACGCGGCTTTTTGCGCTCGCCGAAAGCTTGGGGGGAGTCGAGAGCCTGATATCCGTGCCGGCGCGAATGACCCACGCATCGGTGCCGGCGGAGCGCCGTGCTGAGATGGGCCTTACCGACAGCATGGTTAGAGTTTCGGTCGGAATTGAAGAAGTAGGCGACCTGATCGACGACCTCGACCAGGCCCTGGCGAACTGAGAGCTGAAACCGCTTCGGTGTCTACAGCGTATCCTAGAGCATGGGCCGCTGGACGACGACGGCTGAAGTCGATACACAAGTTCGATACTGAATGAGGAATAGCATGGACGAGTCGGATACGACGTCTGATAGGGGCAACGGCGGAGGCCAGCGCCGCATCCTGACCCAGATAAGCCCGCTCGCGTGGGAGCACCCGGCAGACAGGGCTGCGCTCAACGCTCTGCGGAAGCTTCCGGGCTTCGACCTGGCGCTGCGGAAGGTGTTCGGGATGTTCGGCGAGCGGGCCATCAGGCTTGCTTTCAAGGCCAACGCCGTACGGGTAACTGAGGCCCAGTATCCCTGGATCCACGAGCGCCTTGTGCGGGCCTGTGAAGTGCTCGATGTGGAGACGATGCCGGAGCTCTACGTCTCGCAGACACCGGTAGTGAATGCGGGCGCGGTGGGAATGAGCGATCCGTTCATCGTGCTCAATTCCTCCATGCTGGAAATCCTGACTCCCGATGAGGTCGAGGCGGTCATTGGACATGAGTTGGGCCACATTCTGAGCGGCCACGTGCTCTACAAGACCCTGCTCCTACTGGTAATGCGGATCTCTCTGTTCCGGTATCCGATAGCCGGCCTGGCACTCATGCCGATCATGTTTGCCCTGCTGGAGTGGTACCGAAAGAGTGAGCTGTCATGCGACAGAGCCGGCCTGCTTACGGTTCAGGATGCTGACGTCTCCCTCAGCGCTCTCATGAAAATGGCGGGCGGAATGAGAGGAGAGGAGCTCAACCTGGACGAGTTCGTGGCGCAGTCCGAGGAATACCGCGATAGCCACGACATTCTCGACTCAGTGTACAAGGTGCTGAACGTTCTCGGCGCCACGCATCCGTTCTCGGTTGTGCGCGTGGCCGAGCTTCGGGACTGGATCGACAGCGGTGCGTACGAGCGCATCTTGGCCGGCAACTATCAGCGGCGCGGAGAAGAAGACACGCGGCCCTACCACGAGGACCTCGCGGAGGCCGCCAAGGGATACTCGGAAGCGGCAAACAGCTTCATGAATGACGTGGATCAGGCCGTAGATCGGGTGAAGGAACGCTTCGCGGAAGCCTGGAAGGGACGCCCGCGGGCTTAGCCGTCTGGCGCCGGAGCCCGGCGCGGCCTCATTGTAGGCCGCATGAGAATCCTTGTAGTAGGGGGCGGCGGACGCGAGGATGCGCTCGCCGCCAAACTCAGGGCCGACTGGCCTGATTCCGAACTCTTCGTAGCCCCCGGAAACCCAGGTACTATGCGCTGGGCAACCAACGTTCCGATCGCGGCCCACGACGTTGCCGGTCTGATTCGCTTCGCCGAATCCGAGTCCGTCGATCTGACCGTGGTGGGCCCCGAGCAGCCTCTGGCAGCGGGCATCGCCGACGCCTTTCAGAACCTCGGCCTTCCCCTCTTCGGACCGACCGCGGCCGCCGCCCGACTCGAATCGTCGAAGGCTTTCGCCAAGGATCTGATGCGAAGACACGGCATCCCGACGGCCGACTTCGAATGCTTCACCGACTTTGGGCTTGCCGCCTCTCACGCTTCCCGGCTCACGCCTCCCATCGTGGTGAAAGCTTCGGGCCTGGCGGCCGGCAAGGGAGCCATGATCTGCGAATCCGTCCAGGACGCGGAACACGTTCTCCGGCAGATGCTTGTGGACGGGCGCTACGGCGACGCGGGCCTGGAGGTCGTGATCGAGGAATTCCTCGTGGGGAGCGAGCTTTCCGTGTTCTTCCTGGCCGACGGCGAGCGGGCCTTTCCGATGGGCACTGCGCGCGATCACAAACGCCGTTTCGCTGGAGATCTGGGCCCCAATACGGGTGGCATGGGAGCGTTTTCGCCGGTCGGGGGAGTGGACGCGAGCCTGGTAGCGCAGGTTCGAGCGGAGATTGCCGAGCCGGTGCTGATGGCGATGGCGGCGGAAGGATGCCCGTACCGGGGTTTCCTGTACGCCGGACTCATGCTGACCCGCGAGGGCCCCAAGGTTATCGAGTTCAACTGCCGGCTGGGAGATCCCGAGGCCCAGGTGGTGCTACCGCTCCTGGCGTCGGATCTCGTGGAGCCCATGCGCGCTATCGCGCGCGGCGAGCCGTTGGACAGTTGGGAGGCCGAGGCCAGGGGTGGATCGGCCCTGGTCACGGTCGTCGTGAGCGATGGCTATCCGGGAACGGTCGTGAAGGGGCGGCCGATAGAGTTCGCGCCAGAGCTGGATGGCGAAGCCCTGACCGTGTTTCACGCCGGAACGGCCATGGAGGACGGTGTGCTGGTTACCGCAGGGGGCCGCGTGGCTGGCGTTACGGCCGTCGCGCCCACCCTAACCGAGGCGGCGGAGCAGAGCCGGCTGGGAGCCGCCGCGGTCCTATTCGAAGGGGCCTCGTGGCGAGCTGACATTGGGGCATCCACTTGAATGCCTGAGATGCCTGAGGTCGAGACCATCCGGGGCGAGCTGGACCCGGTACTGCAGGGGCGCTGGATCGAAGGGGTTCGGATCCACAAGCCAGACATTGTTCTGGGCGGCCTTACCCCCCGCGAGTTCGGCCGCCGTCTGCGCGGAAAGTCGTTTGTTCGCGTTTCTCGGCGCGCCAAGTACCTGCTGTTCGAACTGGACCGTGACACGGTGCTTCAGACGCAGCTGCGGATGACCGGGCGATTCGCCATCGGACGCTCGCTGCCCGACGAGGCAGGCTTCCGGCACGTGGCGGCCGAGTTCAGGTTGGATGACGGACGGACTCTGTTCTACGACGATATCCGCCGCCTGGGCGGTTTCCTGCTTCTGTCTGCCCAAGAATGGGACCGGATCGCCGCCGGCCTGGGACCCGAACCACTGGGCCGTTTCAGCTCCGACGACCTGCTGAGGATTTTCGAGAACGTCCGGGCTCCGATCAAGAATGTACTGCTCGATCAGCGAAGATTGGCGGGCGTTGGAAACATCTACGCGAGTGAGGCGCTGTTCCGGGCCGCCATCGACCCGAGGCGTCCGGCCGGCTCGCTGACACCCGAGGAGGCGCGGCGGCTTCACCGTTCTGTGCGGCGGGTCCTTCGGGAGGCCCTGCGAAGCGGGGGAACGACCCTGCGCGACTACAGAGCGGTGAACGGAACACGCGGCCGATACCAGAATCGACTGCGCGTGTATGGCCGCGAGGGAGAGGCATGCCCTCGCTGCCGGACGACTATCAGCCGAATCGTTCAGGCGGGCCGCAGCTCATTTCTGTGCTCCGGCTGCCAGAGCTAGGTCGCTGACCTGTTGGCTCGACGGCGGCGACAGCGCTCGTCACTACTCGCCCGCGGTGCTCTGCCGGCCGGCCTCGGATTCTTCCTCGCCCGTCCATCGATAGCCGATCGAGTGCGCGGCGCCCATCTGGTCGAGAACTCGGGCCACCACAAAATCGATCAAGTCGCCCACACCCGTCGGAGCATGGTAGAAACCGGGCGCCGCCGGCATGACCGTAACGCCGATACGAGCCAGAGACAGCATGTTCTCCAGATGGATGGGCGATAACGGCGTCTCTCTGGGAACCAGGACCAGCCGGCGGCCTTCCTTCAGAGTTACATCGGCCGCGCGCTCGACGAGGCTGCGCGAACTCCCGTGCGCCACGGCCGACAGCGTTCCCATCGAGCACGGGCAGATGACCATTCCCGCGTAGGGTGCGGAACCCGAAGCCGGCCGCGCCCCGTGGTCGGTGTCCCCGTACCAGTCGAACGCGTCAGCCCTGGCTCCAAGGTGACTGCGGAGGTCGGCCAGGTCCGAAAGCCCGGTTTCGTGAGCCAGCAGTCGCCAGCCGTGGCTGGAGATGATCACGTCGGCCTGAACCCCGGACTCCGCCGCCGCTTCGAGAAGGCGCACGGCGTATGGAGCCCCCGACGCCCCCGTGACGCCGATAATCCAGCGACCGTTCATGCGAGCCGCCCGACCAGCACGAAGGCCGCAAACACAGTGGCCAGCCATACATTTACAGTGAGGAAGGAGCGGTGAATCGATCGTCTGGAGGCCGGGTCTATCAGTCCGTGCTCAAGGCCCAGCAGCGCGGCCACCGAAGCGACGGCGAGCAGATACCACCCGTCCAGCTCGGGAAGCATGAGGGGTACGGACAGCAGCGCGACCACGGTGACGACGTGGAAGGAGCGCGAGATGCGCAGCGCCGCGAGCTCACCATACTGAGCCGGAATCGACCGTAGACCCAGGCGGCGATCCACCTCCGCGTCCTGTATCGAGTACAGAATATCAAAACCTCCGATCCAGAATCCCACCGCAACGACCAGGACGGGAAGGAAGATCCAGGGCTCGCTCCACCGTCCGGAAACAGCCAGGTATCCCGCCGCCGGAGCGATCCCGTCCGCCAGCCCCAGAATCAGATGCGTAGCCGTCGTGAACCGTTTGGCATACGAGTAGCCCAGCACCGCCCCGAGCGCCACGGGAGACAGGGCCAGACACAGCGGGTTCAGCATGGCGGCCGCGAGGACGAAGATAGCGGAGGATGCCAGGACCAGGATACGGGCTTCGCGCACGCGCATGCGGCCGGAGGGAATTTCCCGGTCAGCCGTACGCGGATTCCGGGCGTCGTAGGCTCGATCGACAAGGCGATTGAAAGACATGGCCGCGAACCGGACCGCGGTGAACGCCAGGATGATCCAGACTACATCCAGAACGGATACCGGAAACCTGTACGAGGCGAAAATGGCTCCCACCAGCGCGAACGGCAGGGCGAATCCTGTGTGGGGTAGCTTTACGAAACTCGCGTACCGGCGAGGGCGCGAAAACCGGTCCGGTCCAGCCCCCCGGCTCACGTCAGCGAGATGCCGAGTTCGTTCCACATCCCGTCCACCGCCGCCCTGGTCTCAGCATCCATTTCGATCACCGGCGGCCACCACCGGTCGAATCCTTCCTCCGGCATCTTCCGGGTGCCATCGATGCCCATCTTGGATCCAAAAGTAAAGCCTCGAGACGCGTGATCCAGGACGTCGATCGGTCCCCGTGAGAAGAGCACGTCTCGTTCTGGATCGATGTGGTTGAGGGCCACCCACCAGGCCTGCTGCGGATCCTGAACGTCCACCCAGTCGTCCACCACGACTATCACCTTGGCCAGCGACATCAGACCCTGGCCCCACAGCCCGTGCATGACCTTGTAGGCGTGACCCGGGAATTCCTTGCGAATGGAAACGAAAACCAGATTGTGGAAAATGCCCTCCGCCGGCATGTGCATATCGACCACCTCGGGCAGGGTTAGCTGGAGCAGCGGCAGAAAGATGCGCTCGGTGGCGTGACCGAGGTAATAGTCTTCCATAGGCGGCCGCCCCACGATCGTGGCCGGATAGGAAGCGTCCGACCGCATCGTAATCGCCTCTACGTGAACACACGGGTAGAGATCCGCCTCAGAGTAGAACCCCGTGTGATCCCCGAACGGCCCCTCCGTCACCAGATCCTCAGCCGGATCTATGTAGCCCTCGATGATGATGTCGGCTTCCGCGGGCACCTCCAGATCGCAGCTTACGGCGGGTGCCAGTGCCACCGGCTCGCGGCGCAGGAACCCGGCGAACAGATACTCATCGATATTCGGTGGCAGCGGGGCGCTGGCCGCATACATCGAAGCGGGATCGCCACCCAGCGCGATGCAGACCGGCATGCGTTCCCCGCGGCGCGCCATCTCGCGCCAGTGCGCCGCCCCACTTTTGTGGCGCTGCCAGTGCATGGCGAGCCGCCGCTCGTCCAGAACCTGGATCCTGTACAAGCCGACGTTGCGCCGGCCCGTAGCCGGATCCCGCGAAATCACCTGCGGCAGCGTGATGTAGCGGCCCGCATCTTCGGGCCAGCACTTCAGGTGCGGCAGTCGGGTAAGGTCAGCGTCTTCCGATCGCCGTACCTGCGCCTGACAGGCCGGCTTTCCCCGCACGGACTTGGGCGGAAATTTGGCCAGCTCGGCGAGCTGCGGGAGCATGAGTAGTTTTTCCCGCAGACCATCCGGCGGCTTGAGCTGAACCAGGTTTCGGATTCGGGCTGCGATGTCGTCCAGGTTCTCCGTGCCCAGCGCCAGCGTGATTCGGGACTGGCTCCCGAACAGATTGATAGCCAGCGACACGGCCGACTCTTCCCCGCTTGGTAGAACGGGCCGTTCAAAGAGGAGCGCGGGCCCTCCTCCGGCGCTTTTCATGCACCGGTCAGCGATCTCCGTAATCTCGAGCTCGACCCTTACGGGCCGCGAAACCCGGACGATTTCGTCCGCGCGGTCCAGCAGGTCTATGAATTGGGATAGGGAGTTGATGGACATGACCGCCACGTTACGGTGGCCCCCGCGGAACAGCAACGCGACTTTACCGGGTCCCGCAGACCGTTCAGATTTGCGAGCGGTGTGTCAGACTGCCGCCCGTGCGGTGAGGGCCCAACCAGAAGAAAGAGGCTGGCGGACACCTTCGAGTGACTCTTGCCGGAAGCACTGACCAGGATCTGGTTCGTCTTTGCAGGAAGGGCGACCAAAGAGCGGCCCGCGAGCTCGTAGAGCGATTTCAGCGGCCCGTCTTCTCGCTCATCTACCGTATGGTCAGGGATCGGGAGCTGTCTGAAGACCTTTCGCAGGAAGCTTTTGTCCGCACATTCAACAACCTCGACCGGTACGATCCTTCCTACAAATTCTCGTCGTGGCTGTTCAAGATCGCGTACAACCTCACAGTGGATCACCTGCGTAGGAAGGAACTGCGCACCGTGTCCATCCACGGGTCCCCCGACGCGACGAGTCCCGACCGGCTGGAGGCAACGTCCTTCGACCTGGAATCGCACGAAGACTCACCCGACACGCTGGTGGAGTCTCACGAGCTGGCCGGTGAGATGGAGGACGCCATCGCCAGCCTGCGCGAGGAGTACCGAACCGCGATCCTTCTTCGGCATGTGGAAGGCAGGGCGTACGAGGAGATCTCCCAGATCATGGACATACCGCTGGGTACCGTAAAGACCTACATCTTCCGCGCCCGCAGAGAGCTCAGGCTGTCTTTGGGGCATCTTTCCGGAGAGTAAGAAGGGTGAAACTACTGAAAGCCGGAAACCGTAGGGTGAATCAGATGGACAAGAACTATGACTAAGAGCAAACGACACCTGACACAGGAAGAGCTCGAGAGCCTCTCTCAGACAAGTGAGAAGCCGCTCGGCCGGCGCCGCATGGCGCACGCGGAAACGTGTGCCCAGTGCAGCGACGAGCTGAGCGCACATCGGCGTCTGAGTCGGTCTCTGGCAAGTCTGGCGAGATTCGAGCCGGCGCCTGGTTTCGCAGACCAGGTAATGGCACGCGTAACGCTTCCGGCTCCAGCGCCCGCTCCGGTTCCGGTGCGAACGAGAGCCGTACAGACGCTTCGGGCGCACTGGATCGCGGCCAGTGGATCTGTGGCGGGAGTGGCGGTGACGGCAGGAGTCCTTCTGGCCTGGGCGGCGCGGTTCCCACAGGCGAGTCCCGCGGGCCTCGTCGGTTTCGTGGCCGAGCGCACGGTGGCCCGGCTGGCCGGTGCCGCACTCGACGGAGCGCAGTGGATCTACCAGTCCGGACTGGCGTCCGCGCTCGATCAACTGGGAAGTCAGGTGAGCGTCGGGTCGGCCATAGCCGGGCTGGCCACGTTGACATTGATGGGAGTCGGATCGCTGAGCGTCACACGGCGCTTGATGGCCGAACCGGCGACGCAACTGATACATGCACGATGAACAAGATGAATGAACGAGGGGTGCTGATGATGAGGTGGGTGACGACACTTGGAGCCGCGGCGGTCGCCGCGCTCGTTACGCTGGCGCCGGCAGCCGCCGGGGCCCAGGACATTACGCCTAGCGCACGCTCGGTGAGCTTGACGTCCGACCGCGCTGCGCTCGAGGTGAAACTAGCGGACGGTGACATCCGTCTGATCGAGCTTCATGCTGGTCAGCTGGAGATCGACGGGACTGCCCTGGGCACGTATGAAGCCGGTGGCGAACTTGAAAGCGCCTGGAGGGAACTTCTCAGAAGCCCGGGCCTCCTGGGCAACACGGCGCTGACGAGCAGCGTTCAGGACTGGCTGGACAGCGCCCCTGAGTGGAGTTCGTCAGATCAGGCAGCCGGAAGCCGGCTTTCGGAGACGCTGGCCGAATTGCTGCAGGCCGGAGCCGACGCGCCGGCCTCTCCGGCGGCCGATGCCGCTGGTGTTCCCGAGGCCGCGAGTGTGCTGGACGCGGGAGGAGAGCCCCTCACCATCGCGCCGGGCCTGCTGGATCTCGACGCTCTGACCCGGAACCTGGATCTGCTGCGAGGCGCACTCAGGCGGCTCGACCTGGACGCCGAGGCGGCCAATGAGAATCTCGCCCTTCTGATCCATGACGACTACGTGATCGCAGCCGAGCAGGTCATTCAGGGCAATCTGGCCCTTCTCGACGGAGACCTTTCCCTGGATGGAACAGTTCTGGGAGACGTACTCGTTCTGGACGGCAACCTGGAGTTGCTCCCCAACTCGGTGATTGAAGGCGATCTCATCACGGTAGGCGGCGAGGTGGAGCATCTCGGCGGAAAGGTGCTTGGCGAGATGCTGGCCCTGTCGTTCGCGGATGGATTCGTTGTAGACTTCGTTCCGTTGTCCGATGAGTTTCGGGCGGAGGCGGACGAGATGCGGGTAGAGGTCCGCACCCTGCGCGACGAGATAAGGCACGACCTGCGGGCCCACGGTCGGAATAGAGGTCCGACCGGCTTCTTCGGGCACATTGGACACAACATCGGCCGGACGGTTACAGGAATTCTGGGAGCCTTGATATGGTTTGTCGGACTGAGCGCCCTGGGCTTCGGAGTCGTGTACTTCTCGCGCAAGCGCCTCGAGACTATCGCAGACGTGGTACGCACGGACTTCGGGCGCAGCTTCGGCGTGGGACTTGGCGGACAGCTGCTGAGTCTTCCGATTCTTCTAGTGCTGGTAGTCGGAATCGTGACCTGGCTTGCGATCCCATTCTATCTCCTGGCGATCGCCATTTCGATTCCGCTGGCCTATCTGGCCGTGGCACATGCGGCCGGGGAATTCCTCTACAACCGCGATGTCAACGTGATGCGCCGGTTCCGGCCCGAACGGCCAAACTCGTTCTACTACGTCATTTCGGGCCTTGCTGCGCTGATTGCACCGTTTGCAGTCGGTTCCGCGCTGTATCTGCTCGGCGGCCTCGTGAGTCCCGTTCGGGGGCTCATTATCTTCGCCGCATGCGTGCTGACGTGGGTCGCCCTCACGGGCGGCTTCGGCGCGATCATCCTCACGCGGGCGGGCCAGCGACCGGTCGTTTCCGGCGGGTATGACCTTGACGCGGATGACGCGTTTGAGACCGCGAAGGCCGGTGGCACGGATGTCTAGGCTGGTAGCCGCGCTCGGCCTTCTCTCGGCCATATCAGCAGGCCTGCCTTCTAGGGCTCTGGCCGTCCAGGAGCATGATTGGCTGGATGTTCGGTCGGCCAGACAGGTGGGATCCATCCAGGCCATCGATGCTGAGATTCATTACGGGATGGGCGAACTCTCGGTTGCACCGGCGCCCGCGGGGCTGCTCTACGATGCGCGGCTCCGGTACGACGCGGCTCAGTTCGAGCCGCTCCGCGAGTGGAGAGTCGAAGGCGGGCGTGCATACCTGAAGTTCGGCCTCGACGAA
The DNA here is from genome assembly GCA_036476995.1 of Gemmatimonadota bacterium. Lineage (GTDB taxonomy): Bacteria > Gemmatimonadota > Gemmatimonadetes > Palauibacterales > Palauibacteraceae > JAZDDE01. Next base: position 21,129 of record JAZGCO010000071.1, on the reverse strand, counting down.
TTCGATATAGAGTTCGATGAACTCTCCGAGGCGTTCGACGAAACGGGGTCACTCCACTTCGCCGTGAGCCGAGACGTGCCGACCAACCTCACCCTGGAAATGGGAGCGGTGTCGGCGGATCTGGATTTGGGAGGGGCGGCTCTAACGGGCCTGACCGTCCGAACCGGCGCGTCCGAAACGAGCATTCGGTTCGACACGCCGAACCCGGAAACGCTGAATGAGATGGTGTTCGAGGTCGGTGCGGCTGAGTTTGAGGCCAGGAAGCTGGGGAACGCTCACTTTCGCCACCTCTCGTTTGAGGGCGGAGTCGGTGAGATCATGCTGGACCTGACGGGAGAGTGGCAGGAGAGCGCGGAGATTGAGATCAAGATGGGCTTGGGCACCCTCGAGCTTCGCGTGCCGCGGGACGTGGGAATCCGGGTGACGAAGAAGAGCTTTCTGGCAACCTTCGACCACGGCGACTTGCAGAAGGTGGACGGAGCCTACGTCAGCTCCAACTGGGACTCGGCTGAGATCCAGCTGGACATAAACCTGAAGGCGACGCTCGGCGCGATCGAGATCAACTTCGCCCGGTAGGCCGTAGCTTCGAGCGATAGCCGCTGCCCTGGGGCGCGCTCAGTTTCGTTCCGGCCTGACTCGCACGGTCTCTCCCCGGGTGATTCCCAGCTGTTCGGCGGCACTGCCATCCCTGACGGCCACTTCCAGAGTCATGCCCGAGCCGACTAGAGCGACCATCTCGCCGGACTGGACCGAGGAGTAGGTCGCCCTGATGCCGGAAATTTCCCACCCGGCGATCTCCACCAGGGCACTAGGAGTCAGCCACACGGCCGGAACGTCGGTGACGATGTTGCCGAATCGGTCTATGTGCACGACCTCTCCACGGACCCGCTCACCGGTTCGAACTGGTTCCGAAACGTCCACCGAAACGAGTCGCCCCGGCTCGGTCCGGGTTCCGAGCGATGTGGCCTCCGCGCCGCCGGCAAGGAGGGCTGCTGCCGGCGCGAAGATGTCCCGGCCGTGGAAAGTGCCAGAGGGGCTATGTAGACCCATTTTCGCAGGCTCGAGGATCCAGGCCTCCGCTACGCCCACCCGCTTCGCGGCACGGCTGAGCAGACCGTTGTCCGGCCCGACGTACCACCAGTCTTCGAGTCTCGCGGCGATCGGTACGCGGCGCCCGCCGACACCTGGATCCACCACACACACGTGAACGGTGCCCCGAGGAAAGCGCTGAACGATTCGGCTCAGCGTCCAGGAGGCGGCGCTGATGTCTCCAGGCGCTATGTCGTGGGTCACATCCACGACGAGCGAGCTCGGCGTACGGGTGAGGATTTCGCCCTTCATTTCCCCGACGTAGCCGTCAGCGGTTCCGAAATCCGTGATCAGCGTCACGATAGACATCTAGCCTCCTGGCTTAGGACCCTCAGGCCTTCGGACCCGGAGCGTTCAGCGTCCCGGACGTCAGACCTCGCGCAGCTTCCACCTGCCCCGGCGCCATATCCAGGCCATGGCGATCCCTTTCAGCACCGCAGTGACACCGATGGCGGACCAGATCCCGATCAACCCGAGCGGGGCGAGTAGCAGGGCCGCCAGCGGTAGCCTGAGCATGGTTAGACCGGCGGACGCCAGCATGGGCGGAATGGTATACCCTGCCCCTTCCATGGCAATCTGGAGAACGAGGTCCAGGGCCATGAACAATTGTGCCGCCGACACGATTCTGAGGTAGCTGGCTCCCGCTTCGACTATGGCTGGATCGCTCGTAAACACACCGATCAGCGGCTCCGGGGCGACGAGAAACAGGAGCCCGATCCCTCCCATCACGAGCGACGCGTATCCGGTGGCCAACACGCCGGACTTCTGCGCCCGCTCCGGCTGTCCGGCGCCGAGATTCTGGCCGACCGCCGTGGCGGCGGCGAGACCGAACCCCACGCACACCATGAACCCCATTGATTCGACCTTGTGGCCCACCCCGAGTGCTGCGAGACCAGGCGTTCCGAACTGGCTGGTCATGCGCGTCAGAAGTACGTACACGGACGAGAAGACCACACCTGAAGCTGCCGTGGGGAACCCGACCCAACCGATCCGGAAGATCGCAGGAAGCCGGGGCCGGCAGCGCCGAATGAGGCCGCTCCTGGTGAGCCACACGTAGCCCAGGCCGAGTCCGATGGACCGGGTCAGCAGTGTGGCCAGAGCGGCGCCCATAACTCCGAGGCGCGGAAAAGGTCCCAGACCCAATATGAGAAACGGGTCGAGCACTATGTTCAGTCCGAGGGAAATCGAGAGAAGGATGAGCGGCGTTCGGGTGTCGCCGGAGGCCCGGAAGGCTGCATCCATGACGAAATACAGAAACACGATCGGGGTACCCGCAAAATATACACTCAGATACTGGGCGCCCTGGATGGTAACGTCGCCCGGAGTGTCCATGATTTGGAACCACAGGGACAGGCCGGCCAGGCCAACCCCACCCACGAACGCCGCCACCCCTATGGCCAGCAGCACGGCCTGATAAACAGCCTCGGCGGCTCTCCGGGCATCGCCCTCTCCGTGACGGCGGCTCGCAACTGCCGTGAGTCCGACTTCGGGAAGGTTGGCCAGCGCAAGCGTCATCCAGACGAAGAAGCCGGCCGTACTGATACCGGCCAGGGCAACCGGACCGAGACCTCGTCCGACCCAGAACATGTCTACAATGTTGAACAGGCCTTGGATCAACATCGCGAAGACCGCTGGCACTGCGAGGCGGAGTATGGCGCTCCGGACTGGGCCCGAAGTAGGGTCTACCCGGACCGGCATGCGGCTCAGTTTTCGGCTGAGAGCGCTTCGACCCGTGTACGGGCGGCTTCGGCAACGGAGCGCAGCGCCTGCCCCTCGGGAGAGTCCGGCCGTCCCACTACGGTGGGCAGCCCACGGTCACCTTCCTCGCGAACCGCCATGCCGAGCGGAACGAAGCCGAGGAACGGAAGGTCGAGCGACGCCGCCAACCCCTCACCACCGCCGGAGCCGAATATATCGTACCGCACGCCGGTGTCCGGAGCCACGAATCCGCTCATGTTCTCGACCACTCCGATCACCGGAATGTCCACCGTCTCGAACATCCGAATTCCCTTCAGCACTCCCCCGACTGCCACGTCCTGAGGTGTGGTCACCATGACCGCCCCCGTCACCTGAACCAGCTGCACGAGGGAGAGTTGTGCGTCGCCCGTTCCGGGCGGCATGTCCACGATGAGGTAGTCCAGCTCGCCCCAGCTCACCTGACGCAGAAACTGCCGAATGATTCCCATGACGATCGGACCTCGCCAGATCGCGGGTGTGTCTTCGTCCACGAGTAGCCCGAGGCTCATGATTTTTACGCCGTGTGCCTCCAGCGGAATTACTTGATCGTCCTCCATGCGTGGCTTGTCGCTAACGCCGAACATAGTGGGGATATCAGGTCCGTAGATGTCGGCATCGAGGAGGCCCACGCGGTGACCCTGGCTGGCCCATGCTGCCGCCAGATTCGAGGAAATCGTCGACTTCCCCACGCCTCCCTTTCCCGAGCTGACCGCGATGACGTGCCTAACCCCTTCCAGCGGCTCGGCCTCCTTAGGATGGCGGCTCGCCTCCGCCCGGGTCACCGGCTTAGCGCGTGGAACGGTTCCCGGTTGGGCGGATACCGGCCCTCCATCTGGCCCGACGACGGGCAGCTTCCGCCTTCGGCTCGACCCCACGGCGCGTCGAGGAGCGGCAGCTGGGGTGGCCTGCTCCAGGTCGATGGCCACCTCGCCGACGCCGGCCACGCCCTGGGCTACGAAGCGCAGAGTATCCGCCAGAGAGGGCGTGTCACCCTCGCCCAGAGCTATCCGGATCCGCACATTGCCGTCCTGGGCATCGATCGCCTGCACGACGCCGGAGCTTACCACATCCGCTCCGGAGGCGTCCTGGATGCGCCCCAGAGCTATTCGAAGCCGCTCTTCCACCGTCTGCACTGCCATCGATGACCACTCCTGCGCTCGCGCGCGAAAGAAAGCCCACGGCGAGACTACCACCGTGGGACTCTTGTCTTGCCGCTACTACGCCGCCTTGGTTCTAGACCGATTCGACGATTCGGATCTCCGGAACCTGCATTCTCAGTCGCTGCTCGATTCCGGCGGTCAACGTAAGCGTGGACATCGGACAGGCGTAACACGCCCCGACCATTCGAACCTGTACCCGCCCTTCAGCCTCATCCACGGATAGCAGCTCGATGTCGCCACCGTCCGCCCGAATAGCCGGGCGGATCGTTTCGAGCACGCCTTCTACGCGCTGCTCAATGCTCGTGCGTTCGATCGGTGCGCTGTTCACAGGACCATTCTCTCCTGAACGTAGGGCCGGTAAACTCCCGAATGACCGGCAGAATCAACCTATTTACCGGATCAATCAGGCGCCAGCGTGAACCGCCGTACGGACCTCGCGGCCGCCCGCTCCGCAGCGAGCGGGACAGCCACGAGCGAGCCATGGCGCCACCGTGGATTGAGGCTTCGGTAATTCCGGCTGTACGGATTGCCGCTCTGCCCGGTGGGGATCAGAAAGTAGCCGGCGGGGCCGTCCGGATTCAGTTCAGCTACAAATCGCTCCGAAGGACCGTAGTCGCTGTAATACGGCGGGGTCCAGGCGGATTCGGTGAAGCCGCTCCAGCGGGCATAGTCGTCGGACCTCACCGTATTGGGCCCGCCGGCAACTGGATACGGTCCGACATTGAGCCCGAGCAGGTTCGCTAGCCAGGACGATCCGCCCAGTGGGTGAGGGTGAAGTTCATAGTGCAGCTCACCCCAGGGCCGGCTACCCGTGACGCGAAGCGCGTCACGCATGGCCTGCGCTGAGAGCTCGTCGAACGTCTCCTTCTCCGGTGTCCTGATGTCGTCGACCCATGGGCTCTCGTCGCCCTCGATGATCACTCGCTCAAGCGCATCCGTCGGGAAGAACTCCCAGCCCGGACTGGAAGCCAACTCATCTTCCACAAGCAGCTGGCGGAGCCGAAACAGCCAGGCATAGAAGAGCGATGGTGCGGGCGAAGACACGTCGACCGACCGGTTCCACTGACTCAGAATCGTCACCGCTTCGGATGCCTCTATACGGTGGGCGGCCTCCACCGCCCGATGGACGAGACGATCGGCCAGCAGACTTCGAACATCGTGCTGCAAGGCGTACGCGTCGTCCACGGTCCACGGCCGGCGTACTTCGAGAGCCTGCGTCAGACGGAGGGCACGGTAGGGAGGCGCGTAGTCCACACTCACCACCGCCCCGAGCCCGGGAGCCTGGAGGTTGTTAGCGGAGACGAAGTACCCTGAGCGCGGATTCAGAGCGGATGGGTGGCTCTCCTGCGGCCATACACTTGGCCACTCTTCTCCGACGAGGGAGGCGTCCACCGGTACCGATCCGTCCCAGGTCCGCGCCGGGATCGTGCCGCTGAGCCGAAACCCGATGTCCCCGGCGGTCGTGGCGAACAGAACGTTCACGTGCGGCGCCGAAAACCCGCGCGTCGCCTCCAGGACATCAGATGCGGTGCGGGCCGCAGCCATGCCCCACTGGCCGAGTGCCGGAGCGTGGCGTGCGTCAGTCCAGAGCAGCGACAGCGACGCATCCACGCCGTCCAGGCCATCCCCGATCAGAGGGCCGCGAATAGTCTCCCGAATGTCCATTTCGAGGGGCTCGGCTCGACCGCGTACTTGTATGATCTCCCGGCGCACGGTGAGGTCGACCCATCTGTGGCCCTCGCGGTAACGGCGCCCCTCGGCGTCCAACTCCTCGACGGCAAAGTCCACGTCGTCGACCATGCCGTTAGTGAAGCCCCAGGCGACGAAACGGTTGTAGCCTACCACGACGCCGGGAATGCCCGGGAGGGTCAAACCCGCTACGTCGATCGCCGGCGAAGTCGAGTGCAGGGCTGACAGATACCAGATTCCAGGCGCCCGCAGACCCAGGTGCATGTCGTTGGCCACGATCGGGTGGCCCGATGCCGTTCGAGCTCCTGAGACCACCCAGGCGTTCGATGCCGAACGGGCGGACATCCGGGCCACCGAGCGGAGTGCTTCAAGCGGGCCCGGCGTGGAAGCGCTGGGATCCGTGGGCATGCCGGGCGTGGCGAAGGCCCGCTGCGCTGAGTTCGGGGCCACGGCAGGCGCCGGAACTCCCAGGTCAGGTGGCGTCGCAGAGCGGTCTGAGGTGACCGGCGCTTCGTCCGGATATGGCAGTCGGAGATACTCGAATTTCTCAGCGGACAGGTAGGGGCGGAGCTTGAAGCGGGACAAGTCATTGTGCCAGTGGGAGAGATCCAGCGTCATCACGAGCCCGACAGCGATCGTTGCCTCGGCACTCCATGGCTCGGGAGCGAAGCGCAGAATCTGGAATTCCGGTGGAAGGGGCCTGTTCACCAGCTGCAGGCGCGCATTTACGCCTTCGGCATAGGCTTCAAGAAGCGCCCTCTCTTCCCTGCTCAGCCCCTCCAAGCGGCGGGCGGCCCGGCCGGACAGGTCGAGCGTGCGCATGAGCCTGTCCCTGGCGATGGCCCTCTCTCCGAACACTTCCGATAGCGTTCCCTCAGCGACGCGGCGGGTCAGCTCCATCTGCCACAGCCGATCGAGGGCGTGCACGTACCCCTGGGCACGGGACAGATCCGCCAAGCTGTCTGCGTACAGGCTGGGAATTCCAAAGGAATCGACCTGAATCGTGACCGGCGCGAGCAGCGCAGGCAGCGGAACCGTCCCCGTCGGTTCAATCAGGGAAGACGCCAGCCGCATCCACACGCCGGTGATGACCGCACCGAGGAGCCAGACTGTCAGACCCAGGGTGGCAACGCCCCCGGCCTGCCAGCGGGCACGGTTCACGCTCCGGCTCCCGCGGCTCCCATCGCGAACGCCTCCAGCAGAGAGACATACTCGTCGCCGCAGCGCCACAGCAGCCTGCGGCCGTGCAGCGCATTGAGGATCGGCCGAGCGGCCGGTTCGGCAATACCGAGTGCACTCGCCACGCGGGCCGAATCCGATCGGCGGTGGGCGCACACCGTCTCCCAAGCCTGGCGCTCCGCTTCGTCCGCCGTGCCGACGAGAATGGGTTCACCGGAACTTCTCTGCGCGGTAGCAGCCAGGTCCCGCCGCTCCAGGGCGAAACTGATCGTGTCCAGATGGTGCTCCTCTATACCACGGAAAAGAAAGAAGCGCTCCTGCCCTTCGTCACCGTGCTCGACGGCCCCCAGCACGAGCTTGGCTACCACCTCGTCGGCGCAGCTGAAGTCGATAATCCGAACCGACTGAAAATCGAGGACGATCAGGGTTCGTCCCCCCTGCTCCGCCACCATGCCCTCGATTCCCGACCGGACAACTCTTCCGGTGTGCCGGGTGATCAGGTCGCGCTTGTAGAGAGTCGTGACCGCGACCGCCGGCCAGCTGTCTGACGGAACCCGCGAGCCGCTCACGCGGCGACCCCTGCGCCGGCCGAAGCGGCTCTATCTGCTCGCGCCGGCAACATCACCAGAATCTGCGCGCCTGGAAACGGGGCCAGGTCTTCTTGTAGCGGCGGCAAGTCGTCCCAGGGCTGCACCTGCGCGATCATGGCGTTTCCGCTGCGGATCGCCAGTTCGCCGTCCCAGCGATCGACCTGGCGCCGGATGGCCTGAAGGCCGTGGCCCCGACCCGGATCCGCATGGCGCGACTCGCCGCGCAGGAGAGCCGCCTCGAGGGCGGCCGACGCTGACCAGCCCTCGCCGGTGCGCCGCGCATGTTCCGTAGCCAGGGATCCCTCGAAACCGATACCTACATCCATGACCGCCAGCATCAGCACGTCCCGCCCCAATCGCTCCCGGTAGTGGTACGTCTGGGCGCACACCCAGCCGTCCGCTTCGGCGTGCTCGATGATGTTCTGACACAGCTCGGACAGCATGACGCTGAACTGGATGACCGATGTCTTGGGATGGTGGAGCCTCTTCTCCAGAATGGCGGCTGCCCGCTCCCGCACACGATCAACCACGGCATGAACGTCGTGATGGGACCGGATGGGAGTGATCTCGAGCAGGGCATCTGAGTCCGCGTGTGAGCGCGCCGTCACCGAAGGGAGATCGAACACCGGAGCCGCGGCCGTCCAGAAGTCCATTCGGTCCATATAGGATCGGACCTCGCGAAGCTCGGGAGCCTCGAGTCCCGGCGGATGGCCGGTGCGGTCGCCCGCTACACGGGCGGCGGCGAGCAGGCCTACCAGGCCATATGGCGAGATCCACCGGACCCGCCGCGCGTTGAACAGCAGGCGCGAGGAGCCGTCTGCGCTCAACCGGTTCACGTCCGCTACAAGCTCTTCGAATGTGTGGTGGTTAAGATCTTCTGGAATCTCAACGATCTGACTCATGCGATCTGACTCAAGCATCCGGCTTCATCGCCTCTGAGAATCTGGGGCAGTCCGGACGCGCCCTGCGTGGTCACGTTGAGTCCGGCGAGGCGATTGGCCGCTTCCATGGACTCTTCGAGCGTCGATCCTGTCAACAGTGAGGCGAAGCAGGCCATCCCCCACACATCACCGCAGCCTGTAGGGTCTCCGCGCTTCTGCCCGCCGGCCTGCGCAACGCAGCCCAGTCGCACCACACCACCGACGGAGGGCCCATCCGCGAGACGGGTGTCAGCGGCTGCCGCGGACCATGCAGAGCCGTGCCCGCCGAGTGTAACGAGGACGGCCCGTGGGGACGAGCCGCCACGCCGCGCACCGTCCGCCACTACCCTGGCCGCCGTCTCCCAGGCCGGGGCGGTCTCATCCAGCATGTGCAGTTCGTCCTCGTTCAGCTGGACGATGTCGAAGCATGACAGCCATTCGCGCCACCGGTGTAGCGGGCGCAAACGGCGCACGCCGTCTTCTCCTACGCTCAGCATCAGAGAATGAATGTCCGCGTAGATCGGACCGGCAAACGAGTCGCGGAGCGCGATCGCCGTTTCCAGATCCAGCTCCCAACCAGCTATGAAATTCACATAGAGAGCGTCGCAGGACTCGATGGCGGGCCTGAGCTCTTCAATATCCCAACCGGGCACACCACCAGTCAGATGCTCGCAGCGGCGCACTTCCTCTTCGTAGTACAGGGTCACCCGGTTGTTGGTCTCGGGCACTGTCCGCAGGGCGCCGGCATCTGCCGACGAGAGAGAGGCGATATGAGTATCGGCCTGCCCGCGAAGATCTTCCCCGACCTTGATGATCGGAAGCTGCGTCCAGTCGCCGGGCCCTACGGCTTCGAAGGCCGCGAGGCTGTATCCGATCCCACCCCAGTCCTGAATCTCCACGGGTTCGGATTCGGCGGCAGCCGCGGTTTGCCGGCGGCGGATCGTGTCCCACACGAGGGTTCCAAGAACACCCAGCCGGGGCATGGCTACTACGCGTCCAGGCGCTCGACCCGGAACGTGCAGGCGGCGCCGATCACGCCGGCCGTGCCACCCAGGTCGCTGCTTACGATGCGGCACATGTCGGCTGCGTTTCGAAACGCCCTCTTTCGCACCTCGCGGCGCAGCGGCCCGAACAGGTAGTCCCCGGCCTTGGTCACACCACCCGAGATGACCACCATCTCAGGATTCAGGACGTTGATCACGTTGGCGATTCCGATACCCAGGAAGTGGGCCGTGTCTCGCATGACGTCACGTGCGTATTCGTCTCCGCCCACGGTCGCTTCGAATACAGTCTCGGCGGTGACGTTGGCCAGTGTTCCGCCCGCCAACTGCGCGAGCGTGCTGGTTTCGCCGGACTCCAGGCCTTCAATGGCCCGGGCGGCTATGGCCGGGCCCGAGGCATACGCCTCGAGACAGCCATAGTTGCCGCACTTACACTTTCGGCCGGTGGAATCGATCGTGGTATGTCCGATCTCGCCCGCTATCCCTCCGGCGCCGTGAAACACCCGACCGGCCAGCACGATACCGCCACCAATGCCAGTACCGAGTGTGATCCCGACCAGGGTGTCCACATTGCGGCCGGCCCCGACCCACCATTCCCCGAGCGCCGCTGCGTTGGCGTCGTTGTCCAGGACCGCATCGAGTCCGACCGCGTTGGCAATCAGATCCCGCAGCGGAAAGTTCCGCCATCCGAGGTTTGGCGACTCTATGACCGTCCCCGACGTCCGGTCGAGCGGCCCGGGAGCACCAAGTCCGATGCCCAGAATCCCGTCGTCGGAGATCCCGACTTCCTTCCGGGCCTCAGAGATGGACGCCTTGATCATCTCGATCATCCGGTCCACGACGAATTTGGCGCCCCTGTCCGACTCGGTCGGCATCGACCGAAGGCCGACGACGCTCGCGCCATCGATGGACACGACGCCAACGTTGATCGATGTGCCACCCAGGTCCACGCCTACGATGTACTGATAATCCGCTTTGCCCACGCTTAATCTCCCACCTGTAGGAGCGCCAGGAATGCTTCCTGAGGAATCTCCACCGACCCGACCCGCTTCATCCGGCGTTTCCCTTCCTTCTGCTTTTCAAGCAGCTTCCGCTTCCGCGTTATGTCGCCGCCATAGCACTTTGCCGTCACGTTCTTTCGGAGCGCCTTGACCGAAGTGCGCGCTATGACGTCACGCCCGATGGCCGCCTGGATCGCCACGTCGAACAACTGCCGCGGAATGAGTTCCTTGAGCTTTGAGGCCACCTTTCGGCCATAGTCGTGAGCTCGGTCGCGGTGCAGCACCACACTGAGTGCGTCCACTTCATCTCCGTTCAACAGTATATCCAGCTTTACCAGATCTGAGACTCGATTGCCCACCAGTTCGTAGTCGAGCGCCGCATATCCGCGGGATACCGACTTCAGCTTGTCGTAGAAATCGAGAACGATCTCGGCAAGCGGAATATCGTATCGCAGTTCGATCCGTTCGGGATCCAGGTAGTTGAGCGCCAGGTACTGGCCGCGGCGGTCGTGACACAGCGCCTGCAATCCGCCGATGTACTCGGCTGGTGAGACGATATGAACTCTCACATACGGTTCTTCGATCGCTGCGATCCGGCCTCGGTCGGGCATGTGGCTCGGGTTTTCGACCGAAACGACGTCGCCGTTCGTCAGTTTCACGGCGTATTCGACGTTTGGAATCGTCGTGATCAGATCCAGGTCGAATTCCCGCTCGAGCCGCTCCTGAACGATCTCCATGTGCAGCAAACCGAGGAATCCGCACCGAAATCCGAACCCCAGGGCTTGCGATGTCTCCGGCTCGTACCGCAGGCTGGCGTCGTTCAAATGCAGCTTGGCCAGAGCCTCTCTGAGTTCCTCGAACTTGTCAGAGTCGGTCGGATACAGGCCTGCAAACACCACGGGCTTGGCCGCCTGATATCCCGGCAGCAGTTCCACCGCCCGATCGCCCGCTTCGAGCAGCGTATCTCCAACCTGCGTGTCTGCCAGGTTCTTGATCTGGGCTGTCAGATAGCCGACTTCGCCTGTTCGCAGCACGCCGGTCGGCTGGTAGCCGAGCCGAAGATACCCCACCTCATCCACCTCATACTCCGCATCGCTGGCTCCGAACGTCACGGTCATTCCGGACCGAACCGACCCGTCGACCACCCGAATGAACGGGACCGCTCCCCGGTACTGATCGTAGAGTGAATCGAAGATCAAGGCCCTGAGCGGAGCTTTCGGTTCCCCGGTCGGCGGCGGGATCCGGTGTACAATCGCTTCCAGAATCTCTCCGATGCCCCTGCCATCTTTGGCCGACGCCAGAAGCACCTCATCCGAATGGATGCCGATCAACTCGCTGATCTCATCCCGGCGGCGGTCGGGTTCGGCAGCGGGAAGATCGATCTTGTTAATGACCGTAATGATTTCCAAACCCGCGTTCAGAGCGAGGAACAGATTGGAGATCGTCTGTGCCTCGATGCCCTGGCTGGCATCCACGACCAGCACCGCGCCCTCACAGGCCGCCAGGCTGCGGCTGACCTCGTACGTGAAGTCCACATGGCCGGGAGTGTCGATGAGGTTGAGCTGATACTCGATGCCGTCGCTCCCCGTGTAGGGAAGGCGCACCGCGTTCAGCTTGATCGTGATCCCTCGCTCGCGCTCCAGGTCCATCGAGTCGAGGACCTGGGCCTTCATCTTTCGCTGCTCTACCGCACCGGTATACTCCAGAAAGCGGTCGGCGAGCGTCGATTTCCCGTGATCGATGTGAGCGATTATGGAGAAGTTCCGGATTGTGTCAGTGGGCACGGATTGTCGCTCGTTGCTGAAAAAAGGGACGGTCAGGGGCAAATATAGGGGACCCGAAAATGGCCAGCAATTGGCCTTCCGAGCCGGTGCTAGACCTCGATTACCAGACCGTCGTAAGCTGGCTCTACGTTCGGTGGTAAACGGTCCAGAAGCTCGGTATGCTCGACTCGGTGGGTCATGTGCGTCAGGAACGTCCGCTTGGCGCCCAGACGAGATGCCACCTCGATTGCCTCTTCGATACTGAAATGGCTGGGATGCGGGCGGCCCCACCACAACGCGTTGATTACCAGTACCCGCACTCCTTCCAGTAACTCCATAGCGTCGTCGGGCACCGACTTGGCGTCCACGACTACACCGACATCACCCGTGCGAAACCCGTAGCTTCGAGATGGGCCGTGGGGGAAACAGATGGGCATGAGATCGAGATCACCGACCTGAAAGGCGGCCCGATCCTCGAACGGTATCAGATCCAGGTCGGGAATCGATGACTCCGGGACCGCCTCGGCACCGGGACCCCAGAAGTATGGGAATCGGTCCCGCATGACCTGTTCATGTTCGGCCGCCAGGAAGACCGGCAGGCGCGGCCCCGACCGAGCCGTGAACGCCCGCAGGTCGTCGATTCCATGCACGTGGTCGGCGTGCGGGTGAGAAAGAAAAACAGCGCTTACATCCGCGATGCCCGCCTGCAGGAGCTGGAGGCGCAGTTCCGGCGGTGTATCCACCAGGAGCCTGGTGTCTCCATCTTCGACCAGCAGACCATGCCGGCTGCGCCGATTCCTCGGGTCGGTGGAGGTACAGACGGGACAGGAACAACCCACCACGGGCACGCCGAACGACGTGCCGGTTCCCAGAAACGTCAGGCGCATCGCGGCTCGAGCAGCCTTGCGCCGTGCTCCATCACGGAAGTACCTCAATCTTCATCATGTTGGTCGTACCCGCTACGTGAAAAGGAACTCCAGCCGTCACGATGAAGCGTTCGCCCGAGTCCCCGATGCCAGCCTCCAGAGCATGCCCGCAGGCGCCGCTCAAGAGGCTATCGTAGTTGATCTCGTCGCCCTGTACGAGGATCGGCACCACCCCCCACACGAGCGCCAGCTGCCGATAGGTCCGCTCCTGATCGGTCACGCCCAGGATAGGAACGGGAGGCCGCTGCGCAGCCACCACGCGCGCGGTGAAGCCGCTTCGGGTAAATGTCACCATGAATCGGCAGCCAAGCCTGGAGATCGCCTCCACGGACGCCGCCGCAATGGCCGCTGACGGTGTGTGCTGGACCGCGGCGAAATCGCGTCCCGACGCCATGTCCGACGTATCAAAGCGGAACGTTTTCTCGCGCTCGATTCGCCGGATAATCCGATCCATGGTGGCCACGGCCTCGACAGGGTAGTCGCCGGTCGCGGTCTCCGCCGACAGCATTACCGCATCCGTCCCGTCCAGAAGGGCGTTGGCTACATCAGATACTTCGGCGCGCGTAGGCCGGGGGGAGTGCGTCATCGACTCGAGCATCTGTGTTGCGGTGATGCTGATGCGGATAAGCTCGCGGCCCAGCTGTAGCGTACGCTTCTGTACGATCGGAACTTCTTCGTAAGGCAGCTCCACTCCGAGATCTCCGCGCGCCACCATGATTCCGTCTGCCGCACCCATGATTTCCGGTAGGGACCGCACGGCCTGGTCCTTCTCGATCTTCGCGATGAGCAGCGGCCCGTCTCCCGCGCATTTGCGCAGATCCGCAACGTCCGACGGCCGCCTGACGAAACTGAGTGCCAGGTAGTCAACATCCAGTCCGGCGCTGAACTCCGCGTTCGCCCGGTCAGCTTCGGTCATGCTAGGGGCCTGCACATCCACCCCGGGCAGGTTCATTCCTTTTTGCGACTCCAGTAGTCCGCCGTTCAGCGCTGTTACTTCCACCGCTCCGTCTGCGACCGCCTCAACCCGCAGCTCAAAGTTCCCGTCGTCCAGGAGAATCCGGTCGCCGGCCGACACGTCGCCGGAAAGGGCCTCATACGTCGTCGGAATCCGGGTCGGCTCGTGCAGGTCGTCGCTAATCGCCTCCGGGGACTGCGTGACGATCGTGTATCGCTGCCCTTCCTTGAGTTCCAGAGGCTTCGGGAGGTCGCCAACGCGAATCTTCGGTCCCTGCAGATCGGCCAGAATAGCTAGCGGCTGGCCCTCTTCGGCGGCTAGGGAGCGCACCCGATCTATGACCTGTTTGGCCTGGTCCTGACTGGTGTGTGAGAAGTTGATGCGTGCCACGTCCATGCCGGCGTGAAGCATCTGCCGCAGCATCTCCGGGTCCTGCGACGCGGGCCCGATGGTGCAGACGATTTTCGCTCGACGAGTGGAGGCTCTCAGATCGGTCAAGATCAGGTCCGTTCAGGGTTCAAGCGACCTGGAGGGGGCTACCGGGAACATACTGGACAGGATCGCAGGTAGCGGCGCTGGCCGCCACCTGCGGTGAGGAATTGGAAACGTCTGTCTAGACGGGTACCGCGCTCCCGAACAACAGCTCGGGCCGGTGATCGGCCATCCACAGGTGCATCGCCCGAAGAGCGGAGAGCGACACAGAATCCAAGGCATGCGTCTCGAGGCCTGGAACGACGCAGGCCGCAGCTCGGCGGAAGAAATATGCCCTCTGCACGGTTCGTTGGTCCTCGGTGAGGCAAGTTCCGCCTGGAATGTCCGGAATCGGCTCCAGCAATCTCCGATACGCGAAGACTTCGCGAGCCGTGAAGTACTCAGGTATTTGGTACTCGTGACCCTCTACCTGGAAGGATCCGTCGCTGTCGATGACCAAGCTGTCATCCATACCGTCTCCCTCGCCTAATCGTGGCGATCCTGTGCTGCTCGGAACGGTCTCGGCGCGGCGAGCGGCGCCCTCGCCCAAGAGCGAAGCGCAACTGACGGACTACCCATGGGGCATTTTCTGCCCGCCGGGCGCCGATCGCACTGGTGCGCCGTGTCGCCCCGTATGAATCCCGAAGCACACAACATCTGGTACAGGGCCGACTATAGCACAACCATATGTTGTGGTCAAGGGAGCCGGCAGCGTAGAACCGATTGCGGGGCTGGGGGACGGCTTGAAACCGAGGGGTCCGACCCCTATTTATAAGGGGATGCGTTTGCCAGAGCTCTCCCGGTATTGTTAAGCAAGGCTCGCCGCCACGATTTGGCGGTGGGTCCTTTTTTTTGTACCCCAGTGGAGGCCGAGCATGAATCGAGTAAAGGGCAAGGTCAAGTGGTTTTCGGTTCCCAAGGGATACGGATTCGTAGCCCTGAACGATGGCCGGGAAGCGTTCGTTCACTACACGGCCATTGAAGGCAGCGGATTCAGGGAATTGACCGAGGGTGAGGAGGTCGAAATGGACCTTGTAGATAGCGAGCTGGGCCTGAAAGCGGCGGAGCTCACCAGGTGTGCGGAGCAGGTCGCCAACACCTGAAGCAGGCTTCGCCGGCAGACATTGATTACGGAGGCTTATCCATGGCTAGGGAATCTGGCGTGGTGAAGTGGTTCAGTAATGAAAAGGGATACGGATTTCTCAGCCGTGAGAGCGGTGATGACGTGTTTGTGCATCACTCGGATATAGAGGGCCATGGTTTTAAGACCCTGCGAGCCGGACAGAGAGTCGACTTCGAGGTGAAGTCCACCGACAGGGGCCTGCGCGCGTTCGCGCTGGAAATGCCCGATGGCGAAGGCTCGTCTGAGCGGCCGAGGCGCGGCGCCACGGGGTCTTCTGCGGATGCGGATGGACCGGCGCAGTCTTGGCGCGCCCGGGTTTGGGAAAAGCTCGGACTGTCGGCGGGAAGCCGGTAAACGTATATTTGGTTCTTGCAGTACGATACGCCTGCAGACGTGGCTACGGCGCGTCCGCGGGCCTTATTTTGTTAGGCTACGAACGAGGGAGTTGAGGAGTTTGGAAATTCAGATCGAGGAAGGGCATAACCTCGAGAAGGCCCTGCGGCAGTTCCGCCGAAAGGTCCAACGGGCCGGAATCCTGGCCGACATGCGGCGCAAAAGGCACTACGAGAAGCCCAGTGAGGCCAAGCGCCGCAAGGCCAAAGCGGCCCAGCGACGCCTCGCCCGCAACGCCCGGCGCAGACGCGTCTAGCAGTTCCCTGACAGGTTTCGTGTCAACACGGGTTTACGGACGGCAATCCGCAACGCCCGCTCGGGTTACGTAGCTACGAGGAGCCCTGACATCTCCAGAAAAGATCCCGCATTCCGAGTCCCCGAAACGCGCGATGGCGGAGTATCCGGCCTGGTCTCCCTGCAGCACATCTAGCCTGATTCCTCCCCGAGGCGCGAAACCAAGACGGTCCGTACTGTCGGCAAATCTGTCGTGGTCGGTGTAGTACTCTTCCTGCGAATCCGCGAACCGGTCCAGTTCCTCTCGAAGCACCTCATTGTTGGCCTGATCGTTGACCTGTCTCGCCCCCGAGGACGAGGGAGAGGTGTCAGTGCCCACCACTACCTGGCGGGGTCCGCAGCCCGTGATGGCTACGGCAGCCATGACGGCCAGGCACATTATGGGAGTCGAATGCATTGATTTGCTTTCTCCAGTGGAAGCAATACTACGAGAGGGTCAGTCCCTTCCCGGTCGCCGGAGTAAGCTGCATTTTCCGGGCCCGTGTGCGCAATAGATCGAGCGCCTACGGGGCTAACTCCACGCGGGGCTTTAGATGACTTCTGGTGAAACGTCCGGCTGCGAGCCTGCTCGGCCGGGACCGCGGTTCTGGTCTTCGCCAGGAGCGCCGATGCATGACTGCGGCTGTGTACCCATCGCCGAACGAGCCTTTCGGTATGGCGACGGCGTCTTCGTGACGCTTAGCCGGCGAGGTCGCCGCCTGCTCGACCTCTACGCGCAGCTGGAGCGGCTTGCGCGGGCCTGCGAGCTGACCGGGCTGGGTCTTCCCGAAGGTGTCGGCGGCGCGGCGGGAGTGGTCGGCATCGTGGATGGCCTGGGCCGCGATGATGCCGATGGCGCCGATGACGGAGTCGTCCGCATCCAGGTGAGCGGCGGGTTGTCCGCTCGAGGGTACGGCCGGGAGGAGAACTCTGGCTGGGCGTTGGTCGAGCTGCTCTCAACACCCCTGCCGCGTTCACTTACAGTCGCTATACAGGGGGAAGACAAGGTTCTGCCGCTCCCATCACTACCCACAGTCAAGTCGTGCAGCGCGCTGCCCCTCGTTCTAGTCGCCCTGGAGGCTCAGCGGCTCGGATGCCATGAGGTGATTCGCATACACGAGGGCCGGGTCATCGAGGCCGGTTCCGCCAACGTGTTCTGGTGGAGCGATGGCACGCTTCATACGCCCGGAGAGTCCGGCGCAATGTACCCGGGCGTAACTAGAGAAGTCGTGCTCGCCGCTGCCGCGGACACCGGGCTGCGAGTCGACAGCCAGTCGGCCGAACCGGATAGCTTGCGGGGAGCCGAGGCGGTCTTCCTCACCAACGCCGTCCGCGGGGTGGAGCGGGCGCACCGACTCGACGGCCGAGCCCTGGATTGGCCGGGCGCGCTGGAGGAACTCGCCCGTGCTGTGGAGATGCGGCGGCTGGCAAGCTCAGCTCCTCTGCGGACTGGAGACAAGACGTGCCGAAGCTAGACCTCGAGGCCGCTCCCGAGGAGCTATGCCCGGGCTGCTGGCGCATCACACTTCCGGATCCTTTCGTTCCCGGCGTCACCAGCGTCTTTCTCCTTCGCGGCGAGGAGGGCGACTGGCTGCTGGATTCGGGTGCCGACACGCCGGAGTGCCTGGAAGCGCTCGTAGCCAAGCTGGCGAGCCTCGGGATCGGTCTCGGAGAGGTCCGGGGGGTGATTCTGTCACACTCGCACCTGGACCACGCCGGAGGACTTCTGCGCTGGACTCCGGCCAGGCTCGTGGTCCACACTTCGGCGGCAGACGAGATGACGAACATGCACCCCCGCTCCAGCCGCGGGCCCGAGGCGCTGCGGCTCATGGGGGTGCCTGCAGCGGAGATCCGCGACCTGGCCCCCGGTGGCGAGCCTATCGCCGGGACTCCCCTGGCCGCCGTACGGGTGACCACCCGACTGGAAGGGACCCGGGGGGCCGTTCCTGAGCTGGAGGGCTGGGAGTGGCGGCTGGCTGAGGGACACGCTCCCGGACATCTCATGCTGCACAACTGCGCCGAGGGCACGTTTCTAGTGGCGGATCAGTACCTGGACCGGTGGAAGACTCCTCTTCTGGTGGCCGATCCCGACTTCGACAGCTTCGGGACATATGCCGCGTCCATTCAGGACACACTGAGCCAGAATCCGGCGGTCCTCTATTCGTCACACACGACCGAACTCAGGCCGGCCGTTGAATGGCTGGAAGACCGTCTGGTGCAGCTGGACCGGCAGGCCAAACGCACGCTGAAAGCCGTGCAAGGCGGCGCGCACTCAGCGTATGACGCGTTGTTCCGCGCCTACGCCCGGGTTCCGGAGGGCGGTCTTCGGGTGCTGTTTCTTCGGGAGCAGCTCGCGGTGCTGCGGCATCTGGCGGCCGTCGGCAAGATAACCCGGGTGCAAGGAGCGGCCGAGCGGTTCGAGGCCTGAACCGAATCAGCGCCTGAGAGCGTCAACTCGAGCGGCGGCTCAACCGAACCGGCGCGCCACGTACTGTTCGAGGAGCTGCTTGAACTCTGCGACGATGGCATCTCCACGCAGGGTAACGTGATGCTCGCCGTCCACGTAGACCGGAGCGCTGGGCTCTTCGAAGGTCCCCGGCAGGGAGATCCCGATGTCAGCGTGCCGGGACTCGCCCGGACCATTCACGACGCAGCCCATCACTGCGACGCGCAGCTCACGAGCTTCCGGACAGGTTCGTTCCCATTCGGACATGCGCACCCGAAGATACTCCTGGATCTCCTCGGCCATCTCCTGGAAGAAGGTGCTCGTCGTACGTCCACATCCGGGGCACGCCGTGACCTCCGGCTCGAAGATGCGCATTCCCAGGGACTGCAGAATCTGGCGCGCCACCTGAACCTCTTCGGAGCGGTCACCGCCGGGAGCGGGGGTTAGAGACACCCGGATGGTGTCTCCAATGCCTTCCGCAAGCAGCAGGGACAGGCCCGCCGTGCTGGATATGATGGCCTTGCGTCCCATTCCCGCCTCGGTCAGTCCCAGGTGCAGCGGGTAGTCCGAAAGGGGAGCCAGCGCTCTGTACACACGGACCAAATCGGCAACCTCAGAGACCTTGGCGCTCAGCAGGATTCGGTCGTGGGGCAGGCCGATTTCCTCGGCGATGCGAGCCGAAGACATAGCGCTCTCCACCATGGCGGCGATGGTGACTTCTGGCGCGTCCAGCGGATTTTCCAGGCCTGCGTTCTCGTCCATGAGCCGCGTCAGAAGGTCCTGATCCAGAGAGCCCCAGTTCACCCCGATGCGTACGCACTTACCGTGTTCGATCGCGCACTGGACAATGGTCTCGAAGTGAGCGTCCCAGGTCTTTCCGCCGACGTTGCCTGGATTGATTCGGTACTTCGAGAGCGCTGCGGCGCACTCGGGATGGCCGGGCAGCAGAATGTGCCCGTTGAAATGGAAGTCTCCAATAATGGGCGTCTCGATCCCGTCGACTCGTAATCGGGAAACTATCTGGGGGACGGCCGCGGCTGCCGCGCCGTTGTTTACGGTCACTCGAACGAGCTCGCTGCCCGCGGCCGCAAGCTGGGTAATCTGAGTCACGGTCGCGTCGATATCGGCCGTGTCCGTATTGGTCATTGACTGGATGGCGATGGGGTGCATCGACCCCACGGAGACTCCGCCAATATCGACCGTTACGGTGCTCCGCCGCTGTACGAACGCCATGACAGACTCTCACTGGATTGGATATCACAACCGGACTTAAGCGGCCAAGCTAGAAGGGAAGGCCGGGAGGGAAAAGCGAAGAGAGATTGTGCGGCCGGCTCAGAGCGGCCGGCTCGGTACGCCCGGCTCCGTTCTACCGGCCGCTGCTCTCTTTCCAATACCGGTCGAACTTGTCGTCCAGCAGGGGCCGATCACGACGCATCTCTCGCTCGAACGCCGACCTGCCGGCAGAGAGGGCGTTCCGAAGCCAACGGGCGGTGAGAGCTGGATGTTTCAGGCTCTCTCCGGCCACACCGTTTCCGACGAGCTCGACGTTCCCAGCTTCAGACATGGCAGCACTCCCTGATCAGCCTAGGCGTCATAGCCATCTGCCCGTCATTGAATGCGTTGCGAATTTTCGCTGGAAGTGAGCCGGGCAAGTCTTCCACAGACACAGCACACTTTTCCACCCGAAGTCCACCGAAAAATGGCAGTTTTCCACAGCACACCCAACATGTTGGGGCGCTGATAAGCTAGTGCCACCACATATTGGGGTCAATAGGAGACTATGCAGATGATGGAGACTGCGCGTCAGCTCAGCCGCATTCGCTGTATCCGCAGGCGTGGCACTTGACGCATCCCTCGGCGAACTCGAGTCCGGACCCGCACTCCGGACACGTGCTGATGAAAGTCAAAGCGGCCTGTTCCTCGAAGCGTTGGATCACCGGTCTCGAGGCGGCCTGACTACCGCCGTTGGTCGCCTTCGCGTGGCCGACTTCGCGAATGGGCAGCGACTGCTGAATCCCTTCTTTCTCTTTCAAATACTGCTCGAGCACCTGGGCGACCGCGTCGGGACTGGAGAGAACCTTCTTGTCTCCGAAACCGACAGCCCGATCAGAGGAGATTCCACGCAGCTGTTTGTGGACAGACCTGAGCGGAATTCCGGACCGCAGGCTCAGGCTGATCAGCCGGCCGATCGCCTCTGCGTCCGCCATGGCCGGGCCGCCGGCCTTCCCGAGCGCCACGAAGACCTCGAAGGGCCTTCCCTGCTCGTCTTCGTTGATCGTGACGTACATGACTCCAAGGGGCGTCTCGATCTTCCGGGTGATTCCATGAAGTGACGCCGGTCGCTCGCGCACTGCTGGCTGACGCATCTTTCCGCTTTCGAGCAGCGCGATCTTGTCCTGCTTCTCACGCACTA
>JAZGCO010000070.1:0-15613 GCA_036476995.1 Gemmatimonadota bacterium | reverse complement strand
GAATCCTGAGAGTTGGAGCCTGACATGCGGATTGCACTTGTTCAACAGCACGCCACCGAAGATGACGCGGCGAACCTGTCGCGCGCCCTGGACCAGATCGGAAGCGCGACAGACGATGGCGCCGACGTGGTTGCGTTCGCAGAGCTGGCGACGACCCGATTTTTCCCTCAATTCAGGGGTCACTCAACGGCTCGCGAGAGTGCTCAGCCGATTCCCGGTCAGATGAGCGATCAAGTAGCCGAGCGGGCCCAGAAACACGGCGTGGTCGTGGTGTTCAACATGTACGAGAGAACTGCGGACGGGCGGTTCTTCGATAGCTCTCCCGTGTTCGACGCCGACGGCTCTCTCCTCGGTATTACCCGCATGGTCCACATCACCGATTTCGACTTGTTTCACGAGAGCGAGTATTACGATCCTGGGGATCGAGGGGCGCTCGTGTTCACGACGCAGGCCGGGCGAATCGGCGTCGCGATCTGCTACGATCGTCACTACCCCGAATACATGCGGGCGCTGGGTGTCGCGGGCGCAGAGCTGGTTATCATCCCGCAGGCCGGATCCGTTGGTGAGTGGCCAGAAGAAATGTACGAGGCCGAAGTACGGACCGCAGCGTTCCAGAACGGGTACTTCGCCGCTCTCTGCAACCGGGTAGGACCTGAGGGTGAGATCGAATTTGCAGGCGAGTCGTTCGTCTCTGATCCCGAAGGCCGCGTCATCGCGCGGGGCAAGCAGGGCGAAGACGATCTCATTCTCGCCGACCTGGACCTCAGCCAGTGCGAATCCTCTACGGCGCGCAAACTATTCTGGCGCGACCGCCGTCCCGACCTGTACGCCAACTGGTTCTAGCAGGCACCGTCCGCTTGAGTGAACGGAATCTCCCTGCATTCGTCTCCAGCGGACGGCACGCCTCCGGAAGCGACATTCGCCGCGCCGGTGTGTCGAGGACCCGTGAGCCCACCGCGGCGTGCCCGTCGCTGACGGAGGCTTGGTGTCTGCGGAGCGGTGGCTAGCTAGATCTCGGTAAACGTCGCCGTGGCAAACGTGAACAGCTGCGTCTCCCGCGTCTCCCACTGACGGGCCGCTTCCAGGAAGAAACTTCGGCCGAGCCGAAGACAAATACAGTCTTCAAGCGCCGTGCTGCCGCCCGCGCAGCGGTTTCCCGCATGCGCCCGCAGAAACTGAATCGTATTGCCCACAAATCCCTGCTGAAGATCGAGATACAGGTACTGGACCCGCTGGAACCGGGCGCGGACCAGGCGGTCGTGCGCCTGCAACGGTGTTTCGCCACTCTCGTAGTTGTAGTGCGCGAAATCAATCTCTACGTCAAACTCTCCGCTGCATGTCTGACCGTAGTCGGGCTCGATCGTGTCGAGCGATGTGATCTCGATCCGCTTCATGAAGCCGTCATGAAATCCATTGAAGCTCTCGATGGCGGCCACGGTTTCCTCGGGCGTCGAAACATGCAGCGTTCGGAGACTCATGCCAGCAGATATCCGGATGCCAGAGTTCCGTACTCCTCTACCTGCCTGATCTCCCACTCCCGGTCCCGGTTCAGCTCAGCGGCCAAGAGCTCGGCGACTCGGGGCGCCGTCTCAATACTGGCACGCGCATCCAGCAGCAGGGCTCGGGTCCGGCGGGCCAGGACGTCCTCCACCGTCCGCGCCATCTCATTGCGTACCGCCCATACGACCTGTGCCCCGGTATAGGGAAGGCTGTCGTGCAGTGGGCTCGACCACTCGGGGTGCTCTGCCGCGAGTTGACGGACTAGCTCGGCATCCGCGCCATACACGCCGCGATAGTCCAGCGGATCATCCGGGTCGGCCTCGTCGGTCCAGCCGTGCAGGTGGAGCGAGTCGGTGACCGACGGCTTGGGGTCGAGACCGCCGATGTGTGCTGCCTCCGTGATGGTGTCGGCCCCCATTTTCCGATACGTCGTCCACTTCCCACCCGTGATCGTAACCAGCCCTGAGGTGGATACAGACAAGGTGTGATCACGCGATATGGACGCTGTGTCGTCTCCATTGCCCACCAGCGGACGAAGCCCGGCGAACACGCTGAGCACATCGGAAGGACTGGGGTCGCGGGTGAGGTACCGGACCGCATGGGTCAGTAGGAAGTCGATCTCTTCGTCCAGCGGACGGGGTTCCAGAGACGCGACCTCCACCGGTGTGTCGGTCGTGCCCACAATGACCCGGTCGTGCCACGGCACGGCGAACAGAACTCGGCCGTCGTCCGTGTGGGGAACCATGATGGCGCTGTCACCGGGCTGAAATTCGCGTCCCAGCACGATGTGTACGCCCTGACTCGCGGTGACCATGGGCCGGACAGATGGGTCGTCCATGCGCCGAATGCTATCGGTGAACACTCCTGTGGCGTTCACGACCACCCGGGCCCGGATCTCATGCTCCGCGCCGCTCTCCGCCTCGACTGCCTGAACACCGCGCACCAGCCCCGACTCGCGAATGAGGCCGGTCACTCTGACATAATTGAGCGGCGTGCCGCCCAGGTCTGCTACCGTCTGGGCAAGCGTGACCGCCAGACGAGCATCGTCGAACTGGCCATCGTAATACATAACGCCGCCACGCAGGCCGTCGGGCTCCACGGTAGGGATGTGCTGGAGCGTCTCCTCGAGGGAGAGTCGACGCGAGGGGCCCAGACCGAGCCGGCCAGCCAGGGCGTCGTACACCTTTAACCCGATCCCGTAGAAGGGGCCTTCCCACCAGTCGTAGACAGGTACCACGAAGGACAGATTGCGGACCAGGTGCGGCGCGTTCTGCATGAGTAGCCCGCGTTCGCGTAGGGCTTCGAGGACGAGTGAAATATCGCCCTGCTGCAGGTAGCGTACTCCGCCGTGGACTAACTTGGTGCTCCGGCTCGAGGTGCCCTTGGCGAAGTCGGACTGCTCCAGAAGCAGAGTGCTATATCCTCTTGAGGCGGCTTCGACCGCCGACCCGAGCCCGGTCGCGCCACCGCCGATCACGAGAACGTCCCACTCTTCTCCGGCATCCAATCGGGCCAGTAGTTTTTCCCGTTCCATACCGCAACTTCGCGGCCCCAACGTCAGCGTGGCAACCCGCGCCCGTGACGCCGCTTCGGTGACACCTGACATTCGGTAGCTCTATCAGGATGTGGCCCGTAGGTTGTGCCGCCACACCTTCTGGACCGTCCAAGCAGGGGAACCGAACGGAAGCCATGATCGAGATTACTGGCGAAGATCTGACCATTAAACAGGTAGTATCCGTCGCACGCGATGCGGAGCCTGTGGCGCCCCTGTCCGAGACCGTTCGTGATCGCATGACCGCCAGCCGCGATTGGCTGGCGAGCATCGTCCAGTCTGGCGAGCGGACGGTGTACGGAGTGAATACCGGCTTCGGCCCGCTGGCCGCTACAAGCGTGCCGCCCGAGAATCTGGAGCGCCTGTCCCGCAACTTGATTCTCAACTGTTGTGCCGGCGTCGGTCCTCCCATGAGTGAGGAGCTGGTGCGTGCCATGATGGTCATTCGGGCCAACACGCTGGCGATCGGCTGCTCCGGGGTTCGGTCGGAGCTCGATGACACGTACATCGCGATGCTCAACCGGGGCGTGACGCCCGAGGTGCCATCCAAGGGATCTCTTGGCGCTAGCGGAGACCTGGCGCCTCTGGCTCATATCGCGGTTGTCATGACTTGGGGCGGCGAGATCGAGCCGGACGGTTACAGTGGTTACGCGCGCTACGGTGGCCATCGGCTGACCGGAGCGGAAGCGATGGAACAAGCCGGAATACCGCGATTCGTGCCGGGTCCGAAGGAGGGTCTGGCGCTGACCAACGGAACGACTTTCATGGTGGCCGCGGGGGCCCTGGGATCGCATGACGCCAGGCGCCTTCTGAGTCACGCCGAGCTGGCGGCAGCCCTCAGCTTCGAGGCGCTCGAGGCTCTCACTGAATCCCTGCACCCGGCCCTTCACGAAGCGAGCCGGCAGCCGGGACAGGCCGAATTGGCGGCGCGGCTCCGAACGCTACTCGCGGGCAGCGGCCTGGTGGATTCCGACCCCGACCGCGTGCAGGATGCCTACAGCGTTCGGTGCATGTGCCAGGTTCTAGGTCCCATCAGCGATACGATCGACTTCATTCACTCACGTTTCGCCGCTCTGCTCAACGGCTGCAGCGACAACCCTCTGGTGTTTGCGGACGGGTCAGCTGAAGCGGACTGGACGACCGTTTCAGGCGGGAACTTTCACGGTGAGGGCGCGGCTCTGTGGCTCGACTTCCTCGGAATCGCCGCGTCCGAGATCGGAAGTCTGAGCGAGCGTCGCGTGTTTCGGCTTCTGACGCCGGCGCTGAGCGAAGGTCTCCCGTCCATGCTAATTCCGGCTCCAGGACTGGACAGTGGTCTGATGGTGGCCCAGTACACAGCGGCGGCGCTCGTGTCCGATAACAAGACGCTCGCCCACCCCGACAGCGTGGACTCAATCCCTTCCAGCGCCAACCAGGAGGATCACGTCAGCATGGGTGCGAACGGGGCACGTCACGCGCTGGAGATTCTGGAGAACGTCCGCTCAGTCGTCGCGATCGAGCTACTCTGCGCGGCTCAGGCGATCGACCTGCGCGAAGACGGCCCGGAGCGCCTTGCACCCGCCACCGCTGCCGCGCATGCGATGATCCGGGAAGCGATTCCTTTTCTAAAGCACGATAGACCACTGACACCCGACATCGAAGCCGCCAGTGACCTCATTCGCAGCGGCAACCTCCTCGCCGTCGCCGAGGAAGCAGCTAGCGCCCAAATCTGGACATAGCATAGGAGCCTCATCACCAATGGATGACGCCAACAAGAGTTCCGCCGCTATCGGTGCCTTTCTGCGGGTGCTGGATCCGGCGGATAACGCCACTGGAGGCGGCACGGCTTCGGCCGTCGTGGGCGCTCTGGCCGCCAGCCTGACGGGCATGGTAGCCCGACTGTCGGTGGGCCGGGCCGAGTTGGAAGGCGAGGAGGACTTCGCGGCCATCGACACAGAGGCGCGGAGTCTTACAGACCTGCTGTTCGAGGGCGGACATCTAGATTCCAAGGCGTTCGGTTCGGTGATGCAGGCTTACCGGATGCCCAAGGAGCCCGAGCCAGCCAGGGCCGACCGGTCAGCCGCGATCCAGCGGGCCATGTTGGGTGCGGCGCGTGTTCCCCTCGAGAACGCGGAGCGGTGCGGGGAAGTGCTTGCCCTGGCCAGTCGGCTCGAGGGCCGATCCAACCCGAACGCGGCCTCCGACCTCGCGTGTGCTCTCAACCTGGCGCGAGCGGCCGCGCAGGGCTGTCTCGAAAACGTCGATATCAACCTGGGCAGCATCAAGGACGAAACAGCGCGACAGGAACTTGCGGGGCGAGCCGCCGCGGTCAGGAGCGCGCTCTCCGAAAGGGAATCGCAGCGTGCGTAAAGTGCTGATGTGTGAGGCAAACGTGAGTGAAGGTCGGCGGCCGGAGGTAGTGGAGGCGATTCTGGACTCGGTGCGGTCGGTCGAGGGCATCACGGTGGCCGACTGGTCGTCGGACTCGGATCACAACCGCTCAGTGATCACATTTCTCGGCGAGCCCGATGTCGTCTTGAGGGCGGCGCAGGCGCTGGCGGACGCGGCCCTCGGGGCGATCGACATGCAGACGCATGAGGGCGAACATCCACGCATGGGAGCGCTCGATGTCATCCCTTTTATTCCTCTTCAGGGAATCGATACGGAAGAGGCGATCGAGATTGCCCGCGCCTTCGGAAGGTACCTCGGCGAGCGTGACGTTCCCGTCTACTACTATGAGGATGCGGCGACTCGCCCGGAGCGCGTCAGCCTGCCCAAGATTCGAAAGGGGCAGTATGAGGCGCTACGAGAGAAACTCGAGCAGTCTGAGTGGGTGCCCGACGAGGGCCCGGCTCGGTTCAATCCGGCTGCCGGCGCCACCGTCACGGGCGTCCGATTCCCGCTGATTGCCTTCAACGTGAACCTGAGGACGACTGATCTGAATGTGGCGCAGAAGATCGCTCGCGCGGTCCGCCACATCAACGGCGGGTACCGATTCGTGCGCGGGATGGGCTTTGCCCTCGAGGAGCGGGGAATGGTCCAGGTATCCATGAACCTGACCAACTACACGAAGACTCCGCTTCCCCGCGTTCTGGAGACGGTGCGTTCGGAGGCAGCCCGCCACGGTGTGGAGGTCGCAGGTACCGAGCTCATCGGTCCGGTTCCCCTGGGAGCTCTGGAGGAAGTCGTGCGCCACTACATGCAGACGCATGACTTCGAGGTCGCACAGATCGTAGAGACGGCGCTGCTCAGATGACGCTTCGATGAAACTGGCCGCGGACCTGCTCATTACCGGGGCCAGCGAGGTCGTCACATGCCTCTCTTCGCCGGATGACCCGTCCGGCCGCGTTCGCAGCGCTGTGGTCGCTACTGGCGGAGAGACGATTCTGGCTGTCGGTCCAGAGGCCGAGGTGCTGGAGGCTATCGATTGCTCCAGCGCGGTGCGGCTGGACGCCGCCGGCGGAGTCGTGGCTCCGGGCTTTGTGGACTGCCACACGCACCTCGTGTTTGGCGGTTCGCGCTCCCAGGAGTACGCGGCCCGCCTCACTCACTCGGCGGCGGCGGTTCGCGAGATGGCCATTCCGTCGGGCATCGCGGCCACGGTCGCCATGACCCGCGCCGCTTCGCCAGCTGAACTTGTGGAGTCGGCTTCGGTGCGGCTGGCCGAGATGCTCCGTCACGGTACCACCACGGCTGAGAGCAAGACGGGATACGGGCTCACGCTGCCCGAGGAACTGAAGCTGCTCGAGGCGAACCGGAGGCTGGATGCCGATCAACCGGTGGACGTAGTCAGCACGTTCATGGGAGCCCACGATTTTCCGCCCGAGATGTCCGCCGATCGCTACGTGGATCACGTGATCCAGGATATGATCCCGGCGGTGGCGGAGTCGGGCCTGGCCGAATTCAACGATGTCTTCCTGGACGACGGCTACTACACGGTGCCTCAGGCTCGGCGAATTCTCGAAGCCGGCACAGCGGCCGGGCTGCCGGCGAAGATTCACACCGAGCAGTATTCAGCCGTGGGCGGAGGAGACATGGCGGCCGAGATCGGCGTGGTGTCGGCCGATCACCTCAACTACTCGAGTCCAGCTACCCTGGAGGCACTGGGTCGCTCGGGCTCGGTCGGCGTCATAACTCCGCTGCTGGACTTCGCAGTCGGGCACCCGCAGCCCGCTAGCGCCCGAGTCGTCCTGGACGCCGGGCTCACGCTGGCCCTGGCCACGGACCTGTGTCCAGGCTGCTACGCGGTGTCCATGCACCTCGCGGTGCAGGTAGCCTGCCGCACGTCCGGCATCTCGGTGGAGGAAGCGGTGCTGGCCGCGACGGCCGGCGCGGCCGCGGCTCTCGGCCTGGAGGATCGCGGCCGCCTGGTTCCGGGAATGCTGGCGGACATTCAAATCTGGAGCGTGCCGAGCCTGGAGGATGTGGCGTACCGGCTTGGCCACAACGCGACGTCCGCAGTGATCAAGAGAGGGAAGGTAGAGGTCTGATGCCGGATTCGAGCGAGCCACTGTCCGAGCCACGTGGTCCACGGCCGCTCCGCGCGCCGAGAGGGACAGAGATCAGCTGCAAGGGGTGGCTGCAGGAAGCGGCGCTCCGAATGCTGCTCAACAATCTGGATCCCGAAGTGGCCGAGAAGCCCGACGAACTCATCGTGTACGGCGGTAGAGGCCAGGCGGCCCGGGACTGGGCTTCGCTCGACGCGCTCCTCAGCACGCTGCGGGAGCTGGAGGACGACGAAACGCTGCTCGTCCAGTCGGGTAAGCCGGTCGCAGTCTTCCGCTCGCACACTGATGCGCCGCGGGTTCTCATCGCCAACTCTAATCTGGTCCCCCATTGGGCCACTCAGAGCCACTTCGACGAATTGGCCGCCAAGGGCCTGATCATGTTCGGCCAGATGACGGCGGGAAGCTGGATCTACATCGGTACGCAGGGGATTCTGCAGGGCACGTACGAGACGCTCGGCTCCCTCGCCGCGCAGCGGGGCTGGACGGACCTGACCGGCCGGATCGTGCTCACCGCGGGTCTGGGCGGAATGGGCGGCGCTCAGCCGCTGGCTGTGACCATGAAGGGGGGCGTGGCGCTGGTCGTCGAGGTGGACCCGGAGCGGGCCAGGCGCCGGCTGGAGACGGCGTATGTTGATCGTGTGGTGGACGACCTCGACGAGGCGCGCCGCCTGGTGGATGAGGCGGCCTCCGCGGGTGAAGCGCTGTCCGTCGGTCTCATTGCGAACGCGGCCGAGGCGTTACCGGCACTCCTGGAGTCGGACTTTCGCCCTGACGTGGTGACTGACCAGACGCCCGCGCATGACGTCCACGCCTATGTGCCGGCCGGATTGACTCTGGCGGAAGCGGAAGCGCTGCGGACCTCGGATCCTGGCGAATACGAAAAGCGCTCCATGACATCGATGGCCGCACACGTCCGAGCCATGCTGGGATTCAAAGCGGCGGGCGCCGAAGTGTTCGACTACGGAAACAATCTGCGGCAGCGCGCCCTGGATGCGGGGGTCGAAGACGCTTTCGCCTATCCGGGCTTCGTTCCGGCGTACATCCGTCCCCTCTTCTGTCTCGGGAAGGGCCCGTTTCGGTGGGTGGCCCTATCGGGTGATCCGGATGACATTCTGCGGACTGACGAGGCCGTTCTCGAGTTATTTCCCGAGGATCAGCATCTGCACCGCTGGATTCGGATGGCTCAGGAGCGCGTGCACTTCCAGGGGCTGCCGGCCCGGGTCTGCTGGCTTGGCTACGGAGAGCGAGCCCGCGCCGGACACCGGTTCAACCAGATGGTGGCGCGCGGTGAGGTCAAGGCGCCCATCGTCATAGGACGGGATCACCTGGATGCGGGGTCGGTGGCCAGCCCGAACCGCGAGACCGAGGCCATGGCCGATGGCTCGGATGCCATATCGGATTGGCCGATTCTCAACGCCCTCGTCAACGCTATCGGCGGCGCCACCTGGGTCAGCTTTCATCACGGAGGCGGCGTCGGAATCGGCTACGCGCAGCACGCGGGGCAGGTCATCGTCGCCGACGGATCACCCGAGGCGGACGCGCGGCTGGCCAGGGTGCTCACGACCGATCCGGGAATGGGTGTCGTCCGCCATGCCGACGCCGGGTATCCGGAAGCCATCCAGGCGGCCCGGGACTGGGATATTAGGATGCCCATGCTATAGAGCGGTGAGTGGCGCCGCGCCACCTGCGGCGGATCGGCCTGTTACGGGTCGCCGCGCGGTTCGTCCAGCTCTTGCCCGAGAAGCCGGCGCAGAGCCGCTTGCTCCACCTCGCCGCCAAACAGAGTCGCTCCGGTCTTCATCAGATCGGCGACAACCGCATCGAGAGGTCGCTCCTCTCTTCGACGTTTCCGCTCGCCGCTGTCACCTATGAAAGGCCACAGGCGGGCCTGCACATCACCTGGGAGGACCTGTTCCAGATACTCCAGAGCGAAGCTGCGCAGTTCCGGCTGATCGAACCGAATGCCGTGGTAGGCGGAACGAATCGCCACAGGATCGAGCACCAGACTTAGCAGCCGGAAGGCGTGTTCAAGGCTGAGTTCGCCCCTTTCACCCAGCCTCTCCTGTACGAACTCATCGCCGAACTCTCCGCTATCGTCGAGGAGGCGCTGGAGTTCCCATACAGGCCGGTCGCGGCCAACTTCGGTGCGCAGAGCGGTCCAAACGAGATCCAGCCATTCCTTGGGCCACGTCCTATGCGTTGCGCTCCGCTCCCTCCGCCGGCGAACCAGGGCAACCGCGGCCCAGTAGCGAATCTCGAACCGGCTGGCTGTGAGCGTCTCCAGGAGAGCCACGTCGGCCGCGCGGCCCGGCATGCGGGCCAGGACGCGCGGAATCCGCCGCCTGACCACGAAGTCGGTGGAATCGTCGCTAACCAGATCGGCGAGGGCGGGCACTGCCGCTTCACCGAGTGAGAGCATGGTAGACGTCACCAGCTCGACCAGCATGTCCCGAGCGAGCCAGCGAGCCAGTAGGGGGACCTGAGCCGGGGCCCAATCGTCTCGTTCGACGAGCGCCTTGGCGATCTCACCGGGGTCACCTGCGGCCAGGATGTCGTCTAACGTCTTCGCGACGAGGTCGCTGTCACTTTCCTCCTGGCGATCGCCAGCGGATTCAGACCCATCGGCAGCTCCGGGCCGGGCGAATCTGGGCGGCTTGGTTCCGCTCTCGGAGAGCCTGTCCGTCACGAGCATCCTGGTGATGTCCAGCTGCGTAAACGTCGCACTGAGGAGATCGCGGCCGGGAATACGCGCGGATCGCTCAAGGTCGGCGCCACTGGACTTGAGCCGAGACCGAATTATCGAGAGGTATTCGTCGTCCGTTCTCCGGGCCAGATACAGCAGCAGCCCAGCGGCCACGGCGATTCCGACGGAGAGAAATCGTGAGGACTGTCCGCCCAGGGTCACCCAGAGAAAGATCACGACGGCTCCGGCCCCTTCGCCCGCGCCGTCCACTACGGAATCAATGAACGTCTTGGTGCGGCGCCGAAGCTCGGTCGGGACAGGCACGTACAGGAACTCGGTGACGCTGCGGTACAGGGATTTCCGGAGTGAGTAGTCCCCGCCGCGGATGGTGGTGGCCAGAATCAGGCCGGGCGCCACCAGTAGACCCAGGGCGCCCAGCAGCAGGAAACCCGGCAGAACCGCCAGACTGCGGCCCAAGCCCGCCGACTCGAGCACGCGTCCCGTCACCAGGAGTTGGAGGACCAGCGCGGCACCACCCGCCCAGCCATAGAAAGACCCGAAGAACGCCGCGAGTGCCTCGGTGGACAGCATGCTGGACTGAGCGAACTCCTTGAATTGATAATCGAGAAGTGTGGTGGCAAAGGTGGCCGCGAAAACCACCAGGGCGATGAGCCGAAGATGCGGCGTGGCCCGAATCGTGGTGATCGCTGTGCCGAGGCCTGCTGGCTTCTCGGATTCGTTTGAGGACACTTGAACGGATCGTGGCAACAGGGTCTGAAGGACGGCGAGCAGAGCCAGGAAGAGCAGTAGGACGCCGATCAGCGGAATGCTCCCTCCAAGCCAAGCCGTCAGCCGGCCGATGGACAAACCACTTGTCATCGCGCCCAGCGTTCCACCAGCGCTGATTAGCCCGAACAGCCGCTTGGCGTCCCGGACCGGGAACAGCTCGGATACGATGACCCAGAATCCGGAAGCGAGCAGGACCGCCCCGCCGTCGGTAACTACATAGAAGGCAACAGTGGCTGCCCTGTGCACCGGCAAGAGGATCCACAGACCGGTAAGGGCGAGGCCGATGACAAGAATCAAACTCTGATACGCCGCCCGCGGACTGACCCGCCCCAGCAGCCGGATAAAGGCTGCAACGGCCGGCACCGCAAGCAGAACACTGGCTCCGGTGACGTACGGAAGCGTTTCGACCGGGAATTGGCTCAGGTACAGAGCCTCCCGGATGGATCTGG
The DNA here is from genome assembly GCA_036476995.1 of Gemmatimonadota bacterium. Taxonomy (GTDB): domain Bacteria; phylum Gemmatimonadota; class Gemmatimonadetes; order Palauibacterales; family Palauibacteraceae; genus JAZDDE01. The sequence goes on along the minus strand of JAZGCO010000070.1, from coordinate 4,153 downwards.
CGAGGATGAGAAACGACAGCACCAGGAACGCGGCACCGAAGGCGATCCCGACCGTCCGAAACTCGTTCGGGCGGACGTCGAGCCAGGCCGCGGCGCGTCTTGCTACGCTCACGGCCGAAACATGTTGAAGGCCGTCCGGCTAGTTCGCTGCGCCAGCGCCGGAGAGCCCTGGCAGAGGCATCTCCACGGGAGTCTCGTCGATACTGGACACAGCATCGTAGCCGTACCCCGTAAGCACCATCTCTTCACCCGTGTCCGTACGGGCCTTGACCATTCCAAACGGAATGTCCTGGCTGATCCACGCCTCTCCGGTACCCATCTTTGTCCGGATATGGAGGGTATAAAACTCGCCCGCCGGAACTGAAACGGTTTCAGTTCCGAGTACCTCGGACTCCGCGCACTGCTTTCCGAACTCGGCCATCTCGTTCTGTTCAATCTGACTCCGGACCAGGCCAAGCATCTCAGAAGGAATCTTCATCGCTGGCTGTTCACCCGACTTCAGCACCAGGGCCCGAATATCCGCAGGATCAAAAGGGAAGCCCGGCACGAGCATCTGGACGATGATCATCTCTTCCGCCATGGCTCGGAACTCATACCAGAACCCGGCTTCCGACCCGCCCGCTTCCTGGCCAACCAACGCGAACCTCATCTCGCTGATCTGCTGGCCTGTCGGGCTGGCGCCGTCGAGCTCGTAGGTAACGTAGCTTCCAGAGTCCAGCTGTCCGACAGCGGAGCAGACTTCTGCTAGTGTCTGGGCGTTCAGCGCAGCGGGCGTGCAGAGCAAGAGTCCTGCGGTCCACATTCTATTCAGCATGTTTCGGATCTAGTCACGGTTTGGTGATTACGATATGGCCAAGCCTGAGTAGCACGGCGTACACACGTGCGAGTCGTGAGTGCCGCCAAGGGTCCACCTGAGAAGATGTAGTGGGGTACCGGTTAGGGCGCTAGACAGCGGCCGATCCGCTGCTGCCGCCCAGAATCGAATCGAGGTCCAGCCCGATGGAGTCCGGCCGCAGCGTCTCTTCGATGTGACGAAGATATTGGCCTGAATCATCGCGCAGCGACGTGTCGGTCACCGTCTCGACGGGCGCGAGCTCTCCGTCTTCGATCAACCGGATCGTCGGATGGAGAGGCTCCTGCTCCGATGCTCTCACTACGAGGCCGATCTCGTTGTGGCTGGTGCGTACGATCGTGCCAAGAGGAAAGAACGTTATGGCACTCACGAAGGTGCGGACGAAGGCCGGATTCAGCTGCTGTCCGGCTAGTCGAGCCAGGATCAGGCAGGCCTGCTGCGGAGGAGCCGGATCCCGGTAGGTCCGGGCCCCTGTCAGCGATTCGTAAATATCGGCCACTGCCACAAGCTGGCTCATGGGGTGCGGCCGATAGTCCGGCGTAATCTCAGGGTATCCACCGCCGGTATAGCCCATGTGGTGTTCCAGAGCGACCGTCGCTGTCAGTGGAGATAGACCATTCATGCGCAGCAGGATCTCGGCACCCAGTCGCGGGTGACGGCGGATCACTTGCCACTCGCGGTCATCCAGCCCACCTGGCTTGTTCAGGATCTCTCTCGGGATCCGGGTCTTGCCGATGTCGTGAAGCACGGCCGCCTCGGCGATGTGGGCGGAGACCGACTCGTCCAGACCGATCCGCCGAGCGATCATGAGACTGAGAACACTGACGTTTACCGAATGGCAGTACGTATGGTTCTCGAATTCCTTTAGCGCCAGCACCTGGCTTAGGGCCAGGCTGCTGCGAGCCACTCTTTCGGTGATCACCTGGACCAGGTCCCCCAGGGCTTCGATGTCAGGGGCGCTCCCGGACGCGAATGTCTCGAATGTCGCGTCTGCCTGCTCCAGGGCCTGGGCGTACGAAGAATCCCAGGCGCGCTTGGGCTTGTCGGGCCAGTCGCGGAATTTTCTGTCACCCGCCACAGGTACAAGCCGTGCAACTCTAGCGTGCGTTGTTCCAGTTAGCGGGCCCTGTGCATGTACTTGCTCGGCCAGGACTCTGAGATCCCTCGCCTGGACTCCGGGTTCCACGACGAGGCTGTCAATCCCCAGGCTCTGCAAGGCCGAGATTTCACGGCGGATCGCCTTGCTCTCACGCCGAAAGGCTCTTCCACCGACGTGAGCCTCGCCCTCAATGAGGTCCACGGCCAAAGTCCCGTAATTGTCAAGCATCGGCTGGAGGATCCGGCTCAAGTCAGCTGCGGTCTGATCGATGGACGGGTGTCCGTCGGGGTAAAGTCCGACGCTCTTGACGAGGCCGGCGAAGGATCGCAAAACCGCAGCGGGCTCCAGGCGAACCTGCTGTTCTTGGATCGCCTCCATTATCGCTCCCGTCCCAGGCGAGCTATCGTCGCGCCCAGCTTGCGGAGTCCGGGGGTCCAGAAATGTAGCCGGTACCGACTCAGCGCCTTCAGATCCGGGTCGAGTACGAAACCAGGCCGACCACTAAGCCGGTTCAGAAGGCGGACGGCAAGCCCCGGGTTGCCCACCATGTTCGTCTCATGCTCCAGGAACTGGCTGGCCGCCTCTTGAGCCAGTTCTGAGGGAAACTTCCAGATTGTCTCTTCTCCCAGTGCGGCGCGAGACGCGTCTGCGTCGGTGAGCAGCGGCGTAACACGGCTCAGAGCTTCCTCTGTTCCGATGCGGGCCAGCGCCTGAAGCGCCTCGCGCACCAGCCGAGGGTGCTCGCTATCGACATATTGGGCCACGAACTCTTCGTTGCCCGGGCCCGCATGCCCTACGATCCGCACCACGTTACGAGTCACGAACCACGGTTGGTCAGCGCCTGTCTCGGAGGCCAGGCCGGCCGCCAGTGTCCCGGCCTGCGCGCAAAGGAGCTCTACCAGCCGACGCCGGTTGGCGCGATCATTTTCATTCTCCAGTTGTTCAAGGACTGCCTCTGCCGCCAGAGGCCCAAGCGCCTCCAGGATGGCGGAAACGTCAGCTTCCGAACCGTGTTCGCTGCCGGCAACGTGTACTAATTCCTGCAAGAATTCGCGGTCACAGAGCTTCGCGAGATACTGGCGGATTTCGACAGCCACCTCGGGGACGTCAGGCTCGATGTCTATCGCCGCATCTCGAAGACCGGACACCCAAAACGCCAACAGGTCGTATCGGCAACGACTCTGGACCTCCTCAACCTGCTCACGCATGTGCGCCAGCACCCGGTGGGCCGAATCCGGGTTGACGATTGTGCGAAGCAGGCTGACGGCGCACTGAACTCGCTCCTGCTGGCCGTCCAGCTCGGAAATCTGAGCCGCCAATTCGTGGAGCTGACGCGTGGTTTCTTCGTTCACCGACAGATCGTAGGCCGAGTACTCCTTGAGATCCTGCGCGTCTTCCGTATTCCCGGCGAGAAGTTGGTCGGCGCTCTCGGCCGCGATTGGACCTGCAGAGCCGGAATCGCGCTCTGTCGAATCACCGCTCGACTCTCTAGCCTGCGGGTCCAACAGAGCAGCCGCCACAGCGGCTCGCCGCTCATCGGATAGTTCCATCTTGCTCATGGCGACCTGAACGATCTCTGGGACCGCTGTCTGAAGCTCCAGCAGCAGCTGCAGAGTCTTGGCGATTTCTCCCGCGGGGAGATGCTTCAGGATGTCGCCCTCGACTTTTCCGTCCAGTAGTCCCGGAAGCACCTTATTTCTAAGCAGATACCGGCGTTTCTCGGGATTCATCTCTTGAACGGCCGCAGCCAGGCGCCGCGACATGCGTGAGGCCAGCTCAGGTTGGAGACGCTCATAGATCTGAGCGATTTCGTCGAATTTCTCCGCCAGAGCGTCGTCTCGTCGAACCCCTCCGGGCGAAACGCCGTCGGACAGCTGTACCAGAATCTGCGCCAGTGCTTCCGGTTCCTCCACGAGAAGAGCCAGTTCCTGGAGCGTGAGGCGCTCAACGCCCGTAGCCGAACCAACTCGCAGCCAGCCCACCTGTCGTTCTTTGCCGCGTCCTGTCTCGGGATTCGGGTCAGCGGCAACGAGAGAACGGTGGCGTTCGACCTCGGCAATCGCCTCCGGCTCGAGTCCGCCGATCTCCGCCACAGGGACGAGCGGAGTCATCTCGAGTTCGATCGAATCGATGCCTCGCGTACCCAAGTCGTCCGGAATCGCCTCGCCGGACCGGGGCGCGCGCTCCTTTCGAATGAGGAC
>JAZGCO010000007.1:0-34720 GCA_036476995.1 Gemmatimonadota bacterium | reverse complement strand
CGCTTACCAGGATTTCGTTGCCCGAGACGACGAGCACGTCGGCCACATTAGGATTCCCGACAGAGACACGGCGTAGAGCCACGGGATGCACCACCACGTGGCTGCCTCCCACGGCGACGCGAATTATGGCGGTCGGATTCAGACCCTGACGCGTCGGAGTCTGCGCCTGGAGCGGGCTGCTCAAGAGGATTGCTGCCGCGACCGCAGTAACCGCTCCCACGCAGCGCTTGGTCGCCTTGCTGCGCGGACCGAGTGGATGAAGCCTTCGGACAATCATTCGGAGCCTCCCGGTGGTACGGTTTCGGTCGTCACCTCGGCACCCCGGATCACCTCGATCGAAGGTGCTCGGCGAGGCACAGGCGCCCTCCGGCGTGTGGTTGTTCTGCGAACCGGCTGGCCGCCAGGGACGAGTCCGCTGACCCTGACTCCGCTCGTGCTCAGCGAGTCCATGTCCAGAGTGTTACGGAGAGCGAATTGGATTCGCCCCTTGGTCGCGGCCAACACCAGGCGCTCCGCTTCTTCTGGAGTGACAAGCAGCGTGCTCGTAGACACCACTTGAGGAGTCCCGTTCGCGTCGGGTGCGATGATTTGTCCCGCCGACAAGACGGCCACGTTCTGCATGATAACCTTGGTGATCGGATTGTCGGAATAGGTTGCCTGGTCAAGTGTCACCAGCACATCGACCCGGTTACCAGGCAGCACGAATCCTGACACGGCGACAACCTCGTCCACCTGCACGCTGACCGCTCGCTGGCCCTCAGGGATGACGATCGGCAATCCACCACCGGCCTCAGATAGAGCCATCTTGGTCGAGAGCAGCGGTTCGTTCTCGGCCACCGACGTAATCAAGCCACGTCCAAGCACTTCTTCGGTAGACGAGCTGTATCCAACTGGCAGTGAGTTCCCCGGCCACTCGATGAGCTTGATGTCTTGGGGCGTGAGCACACTGCCAAGTTGCAGGTCTCGAGCCGCCACCACGACTTCGCTCGTATTGGCGCGTGTGGAAGTAACCGGACTGTCACTCTGACTCACGAATCTCAGGGCCAGAAAGGCCGCTGCCACTCCTGAGACCAGTGCCAGCAGAAGAACGATGAACATCCTTCTTCGTCGCATGGCTGCTTACCTTGCCTCTCGGGTCGAGATTGTACACGTGGGCGCGGTCGCGCCCTCCCTACATATATGTCCGCGCGCATAGATCCCACGTGGATGGTAGATTCGACTAGTCTTCATGAAGGCACTCATAGCAGTAGACCTGCCACGGCTCCGGCGGCGATGGCCACACCGTAGGGAACCGTGATCGCACCCGGTGAGCCGAGTTTCGGCAGCGTGACCGGGTGTCCGGGCCGGAAGGGCTTCAGGATCAAGTCGCGAAGAAGCCGGCCGGTGCCGACGATCGTTTCCTTGACTGCGTGCCCCCGAATGGCCGCAATTAGTCCCAGGAGTCCTCCGATCACAGCCGTTGCCAGCAGTGCAACGATCAGTTGTCCCGGTCCGAGAAAGGCTCCAACGGCGGTGAGAAGCTTGACGTCTCCGCCACCCATTCCGCCGGCTATGAAAAGAGGGAAGCTCAGAGCAAAGGCGAGCGCGGCTCCGAGAAGCCCGCTGCCCAGGTCGGACGTGCCGCTCATGCCCCGAAGGACGAGCGCGAGCGTGAATCCGCTAACTGTAAGTAGGTTCGGAATACGGCGAGTGCCAACATCCAGCGCTGCCGCGGCCGCTACCATCACTATGAGCGCGATGGCTTGTGTATCCAAAGTCTGCCCCGTTTTGTCGTACTTCCGTTTACCGTCTCCGAGAATTCGCCGCCAATTGACCGGACAGGCCTTTACCTGCCCGGCCGTATTGTTCAGGCGGTCGCCCGGTTTCGCCTTAGCTAATCCGGGCCTTGCTGCGTTTAGCTACCGGCGTTACCGATAGCGCTGGCCGTGTTGTTAAACGAGGCCGAGATCGCCGGAGCGAGCGTATTGATAGCCACGATCACGACGATAGCAATGAGCGCCAGCAAAAGGGCGTACTCGGCCATGTCCTGACCCGACTCGTCCAACCAAAGGTTCTTGAAGGGTGCCAGCATTGCTTCCTCCCGGCCATGTCGGCCGTTTGCGTTTTGCGCGGCTTCAAGACCCACGCATTCTCGAGTCGCGAAATCGCGAGTCTAGAATATCCTGCTAACCGAGCAGGAGTAACATGTCGCGCTACTGCAGCAAGGGCCATACCGTAGCTTCGGCTCATGCCACACGACGCCTAAGGCTATATGCGACGTCAGTTATGTGACCGCGCACTCGAAATCGGATCGGCGCTCGATCCATGGGAACGGTAAGGTGTGTTGCATAGTGCTAGGTAGTATCGGGTTCCCTTACGGAACATACGCCGGCTCAAGCTCGGAGAGCTTTGGCGTGCTGCGTCGTCAGGCCGATCCTAATCCTGATCGCCGTCGGCAGGCGCCGGGTCACAGTAGCGGACCTGCCGAATCGTGTCCCCGGCAAGCACCAACTCGCACACCAACCGCCCCCTGGCGTCAACGAAAGGCTGACGCTGGCTGGCGATGTACCACTGAGCGCGCACTTCCGAGTCGTCCCCGAACGACCTCCAATAGGCGTTCCCGCCCACACCGCCGCGTCGGGGGTTCGAAACGGCACGGATGGCCTCGGTACTCATGCCTTCGACGAAGACGCCCTCCAGTACGGCCGCCTTGACATTCGCATCGATCTCAGGATGCATCTGAACCCATTCTTCGCGTTCGATTACACCACTCAAATCGGTATTCAAGCTTCCTGGTCGTCCAGGAAGATATGCGTGGCCGGTACAGGCAGTGCCCACCAACAGGACTCCGAGGGAGAACCAGCGCATATTCGGTCGTCCATCCTGTGTGTTACGCATGAAGTTCGTTCGATCCGATCATAATGTGGCGCTGTGCGCAGGGGCGCCACCGAGCCCGGGGGCAGCCACGACTACACCGGGAGGTCGTTTTCGGGTCCCACGCTCAGGCTGGCATTGGCCGTGAGCCGACGGCTGTCTCGGCGGACCCAGGTCAGCAGGATAGACCCACCTACGACCACCGTAAGATAGGCCAGAAACAGGCGCCACACAGCCGTATAGGCGACCAAGAGAGTGCTGGGCAGAAACGGGCTCATGACCGCAGAAACGAGCACCTCCGCGATGCCTGCGCCGCCCGGCGTAGGCATCAGGTACAGCAGGAACTGAAGCATGACGTGTAACAGAACGATATTCCAGAAGCCTACATCAACTCCGAAGCCCCTCAGGACGGCCCATCCCAATAAGAAGCGTCCGCCGAAATGGAGCAGCCCCGCCAGAGTCGCGAGGCCCAGCGCCAACTTCCCCTTGCGCGCGTAGATGATGAGACTGCCGTGCAGCTCTTGGAGCTGTTTCAGTATCTTCCTAACCCGCCGGCCGCGCCCGAACAGCCGAATCAGGACGGCACGCGGAAGCCGCGGGCTAACGGCGAAAAACACAATGGCCGCTGTGATTGTACCGATCGCCAGGGCTGACCACTCGAACAGAGATGCGGCGGATATCGAAGCAACGGGGAGTTCGATGTGCTCGATCCCGGACGCCGCGCCGAAGAACCAGGCACCGATGCCCGCTAGCGACAGAAAGGTCAGGTTAACAAGCACGCTGGCGAAGTTGCTGGCCACAGCTCGTCCCAGCGGTACGCCGCTCCGCATCATACCGTAAAGGTGAGCGGGCCCGCCGCCCGTGCCCGCGGGAGTCAGGTAGGCCAGGGCCGCCGTAGTACCACTGATGACGACGCATCTCCTATACGGGAGCCGGATGTCCAGCGGCCTGAGCAAAATCCAGATTCTGAGCCCGCCACCGAACCAGTCTCCAGAGGCAAAGACGAGGCACGGCAAGGCCCACACGGGGTTGAATTGGCGGAAGCCGGCCAGGCTTCCGGATAGATCCTGGGAGATCAGGAGGAGCGTAGCGAAACCTAGAAGTGAGGCAGCGACGAAACCGATAATCCCCCAGCGAATCGCGCCAGGGGGTATGCGAAGTCCGCCCGTGTCAGCTTCTGTGGTCACTGGTGCCGTTGGGTCGGTTGAGCATGGCCTATCCCGTTTCGGTATCGCGGCTGTTCAGATACGATAAGTATAACCGCGTGACAGCCGGGTCGGGAGAACCCGGAAGACCCGCCCATGCTTGCCCAGAAACGAGGCCGCCTGAGTGAAACGGTTTCCCGCCTTCGACCCGCCCGAGTATGTCGAGTGGACTCCAGAAGCGAATCTGGTGGCCGAGTTCGGCAAACGGCTGAGGGATGACGAGGATCGCTGGGTCGAGATCGAAGCGCTCTCTTCCGAGCGCCTGCTCGACCTGTATCGAGGGCTGCTGCGGTTTCGGCTTCACGACATAGTCCTTCAGCGCTGGGTCAAGCAGGGAGTCATCACCAAGGCCTGGCTTGGCACCGGCGAGGAGGCAGTCACCGTCGGTGCGGTGCATGCGCTGGACAGGCGGCCCGGGCGAGATGTCGTCGGTCCGATGATTCGAAACGCCGGCGCTTGCCACGAGATGGGAATGTCATTGGCCGATATGCTGCGTGTGTATTTGGCTACGGCCGACGCTCCGACCGGCGGCCGCGACTTGCACATCGGCGATCCCGGTCTGGGCATTGTGGCTCCGATCAGTATGGTCGGCGGTTTGGCGCCGGTCATGAACGGATACGCGCTGGCCTTCAAACGCAGTGCAGAGGACAGGGTGGCGCTGACGTGGATCGGCGATGGCTCAACGAAGAGTGGCTCCGTCCATGAGGCATTCAACTTTGCTGCAGTTCAGCGACTGCCGGTCGTTTTCGTGATCCAGAACAACCAGGTTGCGCTGGGGACCCGCTTGTCTCAGCACCACCGCTCCCCGGACTTCTCCGGCTGGGGCAGGGCGTACGGTATGCCCCTGATTTCGGCCGATGGAAACAACGTGCTGGACATGTATGCGGCGACGAGGCTTGCCGTTCTGCGCTGCCGGGCCGGGGGCGGACCCTGTTTCGTGGCGCCGCAGACGTTTCGCATGGGGGGGCACGCGACTCACGACGTCAAAGAAGCACGCGAGACTTTCGAGTCAGAACTGTTTGAATATTGGGGGCGTCGCGATCCGATCGGTCTGTACGAGGAGTACCTCTGTCAGCTGGATCCAGGGAATAGAGAGCGGTTGGAGGAAATCGAGGCGGAGGTGCTGGCTGAGATCGAGACTGCCGCCGAAGAGGCGCTGAAGAGTCGGGCCAGCGCTGTCGTGGAGCCGGTCGCAGATGCCGCGAGTACGTGTTACGCTGGCTCGCCATGATTCCCGGCCGAACAACTGACCTCAGAAGTTAGCGATCTGGTCCAGTCTTCTCTCCGCGACGGTGATGAGAGACGACAGTGTTTGGCCGTCGTCGGGACAACTGGCGAACGCCAGCCGGTCCGCCGGGCGATCCAGGCCGGCGTCTCGTAGAGCGAGGCGCACTCTCTTCGCGACTGCCAGGGCTCCCTCGCGTTCGCTCTCAGGCAGTCCGACTGCTATGAGCTGATCCACATAGCGCGACACAAGATCGTAGTCACGCAGCTCCTCTTGGATCACCTGGATTCGGCGCCGGAGATCCACGAGGTCGGAAGCCTCGACACGCATGAGAAGAAGGCCGAAGGACCGCTGGTAGCGGCGGCAGCGTTTGAGCTCTGCGCCGGCCCGGGCGTCAAAGCCGTCTCGGTTGTACGCTCCGGTGAACCCATCGCGGTACGCCTGCCCAGACTCGTCCTGGTTGGCAGCTTCTAGTCCTGGCGACGGTCCCCGGCGTTTGGCTTGAGTGCCGCGGTCAAGCTCGCCGGCCAGTAGTCGGCCCTGAAGCCGCCCGACCTCCTCGGCGGCCGCGGACAACTCTGAAATCAGCATCCCGGCCCGCTCCGCCGCCGGCCGTTTCCGTAAGTGCTGCCAGTCGGAGGCGATACGCCACAGCAGCGCGCCAATGTCCCGTGGGTTCACCGCAGGACCATCGCTGGCTCGCGATGGTGCAGACAGCGGCGTTAGCGCCGGGTGCGGGCCGCCAGGAATCGCTTCCCGTATACCGACGAGCTTACCGCGAGCCCTCGTGAGCTTCTCCTCCAGAGCTGCGAGATCCTGTGGATCCCGGCTCGATCGAAATCGCACCCAGTCTCCGCCGGCATTCCAGATAAGCGCATCCAGCGCCCGACTGGCGCGGATAACCGTTCGGGCGGCAGGCTGTGCGTCAGTGGATCTGATAGTAGTCCGTCTAGCCGCAGGCAAAGCCTGAGTTGGCAAGAGGCCCAAGAGTGCGGCGAGTCGATGTAGCTCTCGGCGGGCTTCGCCGACACTGCGAGCGAGCTCGGGCACCTGCTCGACATCCAGCCGGCCGCGAAACTGACGCCAGACGGTTAGCAGCCGGTGCATGCGCGTCTCCAGCCGGCGCAATTGCACGAGAGCATCCGCAGCTGCTGTACTGTCTCCCTGAGTCATTCTGCCCGCTCGTCAGCCGTCATAGGTAGAAGATATCGCCCGCAGAGAGCGAACGGTGTAGCTCCCTTACTCTTGCGGATTCGCTCGCATGCTGCAGCATTCGTGCCTGCCGCCCGGCCAAAGGGGAGACGGCGGCTGGTTGACGGCGCTGGGGTCCGGGGTACCTTGGCGCAACACCACAGAGGCCGGCAACACTACAGGGGCCGCCCAGCGGCTGCCGAGACGAAAGCGGTACGAGTGCTGAGGATCACGTTCTTAGGGACAGCATCGTCTCGACCCACAGTAAAGCGAAACGTATCCGGCCTGGCTTTGCAGCGAGCGGGCAACCTCTTTCTGTTCGACTGCGGTGAGGGAACGCAGCGTCAGATGATGCGGTACGGCGTGGGTTTCTCGGTAGAGCAAATCTTCATCACCCACCTGCACGCGGACCATTACCTGGGTCTGCCCGGACTGTTTCGTACGATGAACCTTCAAGCCAGAGAAGCCCCCATAGTTGTATGGGGTCCCGTAGGATCCTCGGGCACGCTACGAGACGCTGTCGAACTCGGCGGTGATCGGATGCGATTCCCTGTGAGCATCCGCGAGCTTCCGGCTGGCGAGAGCGTTAAGTATGACGGGTTCGTGATCAAGGCGTACGAAACGGATCACAGGGCGGAGTCCGTCGGCTATGTACTGAAAGAGGACTCGCGGCTAGGCCGCTTTGACGTGAAGAAGGCCCGATCTCTGGGGGTGCAGGAAGGGCCCATGTTCGGACGCCTGCACCGGGGAGAAGCGGTCGAAGGAGCTGGAGGCAGGATTGTCAGCCCGGAGGAAGTCGTAGGCCCTCGTCGGCGCGGCCGGACTGTCGTCTACACAGGAGATACGAGGCCTTCCGAACAGACCGTGGCCGAAGCTAGCGAGGCCGACCTGCTGATTCACGAGGCAACATTCGCTGAGGAAGAGGCGGCTCGGGCCCGCGAGACAAAGCACTCGACGGCCCGGGAGGCGGCACAGATGGCAGCGAAGGCTGGAGTTCGGCGACTTGTGCTGACGCACTTTAGCGCCCGGTATTCGGAGCAAGCCGACAGACTGGCCGCCGAAGCAGCTGAAATCTACCCCGCTGCCGAGGCCGCATCAGACGGAATGACGGTTGAGGTGGACTTTCCGGACCCGTCATCGGGCGCGCAGCCGTGATCGAACTGACCGTACCGGGCGACAAGTCGATCTCGCATCGGGCTCTTATTCTTGCTTGCTTAGCTCATGGAGAGTCACGGCTGGAAGGACTGCTGGTCTCGGCAGACACGCAGGCGACGGCCCGCTGTCTCCGCAGCCTGGGCGCGGATATCCCGGCATTAAGCGAGGGGGTGGTGACCATTCGCGGACCGGTAGCCTGGAGTGCCGCCGATGATGTATTGGACTGTGCCAACAGCGGCACAACCGCTCGGCTGCTTACCGGCCTCTCGGTTGGCTTGGGACTCGGTGTCAGCGTGGACGGGGACTCAAGTCTTCAGCGCCGGCCCATGGACCGCGTGGTCTATCCTCTACAGGCGATGGGCGGCCAGATTACTTATTCCGGCCCCAGGGACCGGCTTCCCATTACGATTCAGCCACGCGCGAGCGGGGAACTGCGCTCGCTTCGCCATCGAGGCCGGGTACCCAGTGCGCACGTAAAATCGAGTCTGTTGCTGGCAGGTCTGGCCAGTCGCACCCGGGTCGAGGTCTGGGAACCAACGTTGTCGCGAGATCACACTGAGATCCTCCTCGCGGAGCACGGTGCCCCCGTCCTCAGATTCCAGGCGGATAATGGCCATGCCGCAAGGTTTGACCCGGACGGCTGGGACGGCCGGCTGCGCCCCCTTTGTTGGAGAGTGCCGGGAGACATTTCGAGTGCGGCTTATCTTCTGGCAGCGTCCCTGTGCGGCACCACACCCGTCACGATTCATGGAGTTGGATTGAATCCGACCAGAGTGGGACTGCTAGCGGTGTTACGCGACATGGGAGCCAGGATCGGAAGTACAGATACTGGCTCGGCGGGAGGCGAGTCCGTAGGACGGCTTACGGCCGAGCCGTCAGCGCTTCGTCCTTTCCATATTCACCAAGCTCTCATTCCAGGCCTGATCGACGAGATTCCGCTCCTGTGTACTCTGGCAGCCAGGGTCGCCGGTGTGTCTCGCGTGGACGGTGCCGCCGAGCTGCGATTGAAGGAAAGCGACCGGATCGAGCTTGTGGCTGAGAACTTGGGTGCACTAGGAGTTTCCTGTGAGGTACGGCGGGATGGCCTGTCAGTCCACGGTACTCAGGGTCCGCTCGCGGGCTCCGTGAAAACGGGCGGTGACCACAGGATCGCCATGGCTTTTGGTGTACTGGGCAGCCTTCCAGGCTCGCAAATCGAGATTGACGACCGGGCGTGTGTGGCCGTTTCGTACCCCGAGTTCTGGTCGGACCTGGCCAGGCTCATGCCGCGCGCCGAGGCGCCTGCCGGTCTGTGAACCGGATCACGATCGCCATCGATGGCCCGGCGGCCTCCGGCAAGAGCACCACGGCCAGGTCCGTGGCAGAGCGGCTCGGGTACGCGCACCTCAATTCAGGGCTGCTGTACCGGGCGATCACGTGGACGGCTCTGAGAGACGGTTGGCTGTCTGCGGAGCCGGGCTTCGATGAGGCGCTTGCTGGACTGGAGATATCGCTGGTGCCGACTCCTCCGACATTCAGTGTCGCCGTCAACGGGGCTGGACTGGGAGAGGAGCTGTATTCGTCGCAGGTCGCTGCGCGCGTGTCGGCAGTAGCCTCACGGCCAGCTGTGCGGAAGAAGATCCTGGATCTCCTCCAGGCTACCGAGCCGGCTGGAGTGGTCTGCGACGGCCGGGATATAGGCACGGTTGTGTTTCCTAATGCTGGGCTGAAGGTATTCCTGGTGGCGAGCGCTGAAGAAAGGGGACGGCGCCGGCTCCTTGAGCAAGACGAGCCGCTTACAGAAGAGCGTATTCGCAGGGAAACGGAGCGACTGGAGGCCCGGGATGAAGTCGATTCCAGCCGTGAGCTGGCGCCTCTCCTTCGTGCGATGGATGCCATCGAAATCGATACTACGGTCCTGGACCCGGCGGAGGTCATCGACACGATCATGGCTCTGGCCGACGAACGAACCCGGGGCTGATTCGGCGCGGTTGACGGTCTCGGCCAGAAAGCCTAATTTCTCGCGTTCGAATAGGCCTAGTATTGTAACCCCAACCCCGGTGCGGATCGGATGGTGTTGCGGCAGGGCTAGCGAGCCTCAGGCTCAACCCCGCCGCTTTCGTGTCTCGGCACCCCAAGATCTCGACGGGAAGCAAAGCAAAGGTACCCCGACGCAATGACCAACGAATCCAACGAACCCACCGCCTCCCCAGTCGCTGACCTCGAAGAGATTGTCGCCACAGATCCCGCCGGTGACGCGGATGTCGCTTCCGAAAAGAGCAGTGTTTCCAAAGGCGCCGAGCTGACCGAAGACGAACTCGAGAGCCGGGCTCTTGCGATCGGAGTTCGCGCCGATCTGCTCGAGATGGACGACTACACACTGGAAGAGTATGAGGAGATGCTCGCCATGTACGAGGATACCCTCAGCGAAATTGCTGAGGGCGAAATCGTCAAGGCAACCGTGCTCCGGAAGAACGAAAGTTCCGTCATACTCGACGTCGGCTTCAAGTCCGAGGGATCGGTACCACTCGATGAATTTCGTGATCCTGATACGCTGGAGCCCGGGGATGAAGTGGAGGTCTTTCTCGAGAGTCTAGAGGATCAGGACGGCATCGTCGTTCTGTCCAAGAAGAAGGCGGACTTCCTCCGTGTCTGGGAGAAAATCAAGGAAGCCTACGACAATGGGCAGACTGTGCCGGGCATTCTGAAAAGGAAGATCAAGGGAGGTGTAACGGTCGACCTGATGGGCGTAGATGCATTCCTTCCCGGCTCTCAGATCGCTTTACGCCGGGTTCCGAATGTGGACGACCTGATCGGCCTGGAGTACGACTTCAAGATCCTGAAGTTGAACAAGCGCAGGAGAAATATCGTCGTGAGCCGGCGAGTCATTCTCGAGGAAGAACGGGCGTCCAAGAGAGATGATCTCAAAGAGGAGTTGGAGGTCGGCCAGGTGCGGACCGGGGTCGTCAAGAACATCACCGACTTCGGCGCCTTCATCGATCTCGGCGGAATGGACGGGTTGCTCCATATCACGGACATGTCATGGGGCCGCATCGGACACCCGTCCGAGGTCTGTCAGATCGGCGATGAACTCGATATCAAGATTCTTGATATTGATTGGGACCGCGAGCGCATCTCTCTGGGCCTCAAGCAGCTCATGGCGTATCCGTGGGAGGATGTTGCGGCGAAGTACCCGGTCGGAAGCCGGGTTCGTGGCCGCGTCGTCTCGATCACCAACTACGGCGCTTTCGTGGAGCTGGAGAAGGGCGTAGAAGGGCTCGTCCACATCTCGGAAATGAGCTGGACGCGAAACGTCCGCCACCCCTCTCAGCTGGTGGCGATTTCAGATGAAATCGAGTGCGTAGTGCTCCGAGTAGACGAGGAAGAGAAGAAGATCTCTCTCGGAATGAAGCAGGCGGAGGCGGATCCATGGCTCGCCTTGCCCGCGAAGTATCCGCCGGGCAACAAGATCAAGGGCTTCGTCCGCAACCTTACCTCGTTCGGCGCGTTCGTAGAGGTGGAGCCGGGCATCGATGGGCTGGTCCATATCTCGGACATGAGCTGGACCCGCCGAATTCAGCACCCCTCCGAGGTGGTTCACAAGGGCGACGAGATCGAAGTGGTTGTCCTGAACATCGACCCCGAGCAGAAGAGGATCTCTCTGGGTCTCAAGCAGGTAAGCGACGATCCCTGGTACGACCTTGTGCAACAGTACGAGCCGGGCACGGAAGTGAAGGGTGAAGTCGTCAGGCTGCTCGACAAGGGGCTGGTGGTGGATCTGGGTGGGGACGTCGAAGGCTTTGTCCCGATCGGGGACGCGGATTCCGAAGAGGAAGAGGATCTGTCTCTCGAGTACGGTCCAGGTGATACGCTCGAGATGACCGTGGACGAATCCGATGCCGTGAACCGGCGGATTTCTCTGTCCATTACCGGGGAACACGTAAAGGCCGAGCGTCCACCGCCGGTAGACGAGAGCGACCTGGATGTGGTGGAGGACGAAGCAGAGGCCGAAGCGGAGATTGAGGCGGAGGTTGAGGCAGAAGCCGAGCTTCAGGTAGAAGCCAAGCCTGAGGTAGAAGCGGAGCCCGAAGCCGAAGCAGAGGTTAAGGCAGAAGCCGAGCCTGAGGTAGAGGCGGAGGTTGAGGCAGAAGCCGAGTCTGAGGACGAAGCAGAGGCGGAAGCCGAAGCAGAGGATAAGGCAGAAGCGGAAGCCGCACCTGAGGTTGAAGCAGAAGCGGAAGCCGCACCTGAGGTTGAAGCAGAAGCCGAGAAAGAGGAAGAATCCTGATCGGCTCGATCCGGCGATCCGGGACGCGAAGCAACTCAAGGGGTCCGGCGAGCGTCGGGCCCCTTTGTTGCCCGGGCTCGGGACGGCCCTTCTGGGTGGCCTTGTCTGCCTTGAGTTTCGGCTGCGCGTCGGCGCCCCCGGCCAGGGTCGTTTTCTTGGATACCGTCGCCGCGGACAGCGCCGCCGTAGCCGATTCTATCTCGGAGACGGGGTTTTGGGCTGTCGACAGCCTGTTTCCTGATTCCACTCCGTATACCAGTGCATTGGGCCTCGAAGACTCATTGTCGGCGGAGTTGCTGTTCGCCCGTGACCTCGACGCGCGCCTGACACTGGTTCGCGACTTGGTCGCTCTGCGCCTCGCTCTCGCGGAGGAGCCCTCCGCTGTTCAGCTGCTCCTTCGCCATGCCGATGCGCTTGAAGATGAGCGACTCGAATTGGTCAGAGATGCGGCGGCTCGAATGTCGGCGGAGGAGATCGCGCGGCTCACTGTCGTGCCGAGTTCCGACCTTAAGTCGCGGGCGGCGCTTCGCACGGAGCTGGCCGTTTTGCTGGCCCAGACCGGCCGCCGCAGGGAGGCTGATTCTGTCGCCCGTCAAGTCGTGGATGGCGACCCCGATGACGTAGACCGCGATCGGGCACGCCGAGTCCTGAATGGCGAAGTCCTGGCTTCCCCCAACCTATTTCGAATTGGCGTCATTCTCCCGAGGACCGGACGGCTGGCTCGCGTTGGTGATGCCCTGCTGGAAGGAATTCGAATCGCTCTAAAGGAACAGCAGGCCGGCGGCGCCGGCACCGGGCTGGTAGAGCTGATCGTGGTGGATGACAGTTCATCCTCAGACGGAGCGGTCCGGGCCATCCGGAGGCTCGAGGAACAGGGTGTCTCGGCGATTCTTGGGCCGGTCCGGTCCGATGCGCTGGCCACCGCGGCCCGCAGGCGCAGCTATCCGGGTCTTCTTCTCATGAGCCCCACGGCGACTGAGGCGCCCTTGACGGGTCCCAAGGCGTACACCCTGTGGTCGAGAGAGAGACGACAGGGGGATGTGGCGAGCGCCATAGGCGAGTGGATGACGGCCGTGTATGGAGCGCGGAGGCTGGCTGTGCTGTATCCGCAGACTACCGGTAGTGATGAGCGTCTCGGCGCATTTGAGATTAGCGTGGTAGCCGCCGGCGGCGAGGTGGTCGCGGCCCGAGCCTATGAGCCCGATTCCACCAGCTTCGGTACGGAGATCCTTCAGCTTGCCGCGAGCGAGCCGGACGCGGTCCTAGTCCTGACGACGGCGCCTCGTATGGTCCTCCAACTTGGTCCCCAGCTGGCGTTCTACGGACTGCGCTCGGTGCTGCTCGCGGGCGGAGAGTTCTGGTCCGATCCAGAGGCGGTACGGCGGCTGCAGCCGGAATTCGCCAACTACCGGGTCGCGGCTACGTTTGTCGACCGGAGCAGCGCAGAATCCGCCTGGAGTCAGTTTAAGACGCTGTATGAAAACACGTACCGCAAAGCGTTACCCAACAATATGTTCGCAGGACTCGGCTACGACGCGATGACCCTCATACTCGGGGCGCTTCCAGAGGATGGTTCAGATCGCCCCGGCGCGTTGAGCCGCCGGCTCGAATCCCGGGGGTCGATCGCTGGCGTTACCGGCCAGCTCAGGCTCGAGAGATGGGACGGGTTGTTCTCGCGCGAGGTAATGATTCGAATGCTTATGAATCGGCAGCTAGTCGAGCCAGATCTGGAAGGCATCGATGCCAGGCTGACCGAGCTGAGGGAGATGGAGGAAATCGGAGAAGAACTTCGCCGCGACCGGGCTGCGGGGCAGAGGCGCTGAGAGACTGATGCATCCCAAGCCAGGCGGAGACGCGGCGTGAGCATGCGCGAGAAGCTGGATCTGCTTCACGAGCGGACTGAGAAAGCGCTTGAGGGAGGCGGCGCAGATCGCTTGCGCCGCCAGCACGAGAGAGGAAAACTCGGGGCCCGGGAACGAATCGATCTGTTGCTGGACCCCGGCTCGTTTGTTGAGCTGGATCGTTTCGTCGAGCATCGGAGCACCGATTTTGGCCTGGAGAGCCAGCGCATCCCCGGCGACGGAGTGGTCACCGGTTACGGCACGATAGACGGCAGATCTGTCAACGTGTTCAGCCAGGACTTCACGGTCTTCGGGGGATCTCTTTCTGAGGCACACGCCGAGAAGTTGTGTAAGCTGTTGGACCTGTCGATGGCGAACGGCGTGCCGATCATAGGGTTCAACGATTCTGGCGGAGCGCGGATCCAGGAGGGTGTCGCTTCACTGGGCGGGTACGCCGAACTGTTTCTGCGCAACACCCTGGCGTCAGGACTCATCCCGCAGATCAGCGCGATTTTGGGACCGTGCGCCGGTGGCGCCGTCTACTCGCCTGCAATTACAGACTTTGTCTTTATGGTTCACGGTATCAGTCACATGTTCGTGACGGGGCCGAACGTGGTCAGGACCGTTACGCATGAAGATGTGTCATTCGAAGAGCTGGGCGGTGCTGCTGTCCATAGCGAGACTTCTGGCGTCGCCCATTTCGCACACGATTCTGAGATCGAGTGTTTTCAGGAGATCCGGCGGTTGCTGCGATATCTGCCGCTCAACAACACGGAAGATCCACCTCGGATCGAAACATCCGACCCACCGGATCGAGCCGATGACGAACTGCTGGATGTGGTGCCTGACCAGGCCACGATTCCTTACGACATGCACGACGTGTTGGGACGAGTCATCGATGATGGCGAATTCGTCGAGGTTCACAAGGCTTTCGCGCCCAATCTGATCGTCGGATTCGCATCTCTGGGTGGCGGCTCGGTAGGGATCGTCGCCAATCAGCCGGCCGCCCTGGCCGGAGTGCTGGATATCGACGCGAGCAGGAAGGGAGCACGCTTCGTACGCTTCTGCGATGCGTTCGGCATTCCTCTCGTCACCTTCGTGGACGTGCCCGGTTTCTTGCCCGGTGTAGGCCAGGAGCATGGCGGGATAATTCAGCATGGAGCCAAGCTTCTGTATGCCTACTGCGAGGCGACGGTGCCCAAGCTGACCGTGATTACCCGCAAGGCATACGGTGGCGCGTACGACGTTATGTCATCCAAGCATATTCGGGGCGATCTGAATCTGGCCTGGCCCACGGCTGAGATTGCTGTGATGGGGCCGAAGGGTGCAGTGGAGATTCTATACCGCCGCGAGCTGGAAGAAGCGGAAGATCCAACCGTTCTAGCCACTCAGCTTGAGAAAGATTTTCGCGAGAAGTTCGCTCACCCGTACGTGGCAGCGCGACGGGGCTATGTAGATGACGTAATCGATCCGAGGCAGACGCGTGCGCGGCTCATCTCGGGGCTGGATATCCTGCGTAACAAGCGCGATCGGAATCCACCGAAGAAACACGGCAACATCCCACTCTGAGCCGCTGTAGCCATGCTTCGTAAAGTTCTCATTGCCAATCGGGGAGAAATCGCTGTCCGCGTGATTCGCGCCTGCAGCGAGATGGGCATCTCCAGCGTGGCGGTTTTTTCGGAGGCTGACCGCGATGCGCTACACGTTCGGCGGGCGGATGAGGCGGTTCTAGTCGGGCCTCCCCCTGCCGGTCAGAGCTACCTCCTGGGCCCGCGAATCGTTGAGGCCGCCATCGATGCCGGGTGCGACGCGGTGCATCCCGGGTACGGCTTCTTGGCCGAGAACGCGGAGTTCGCCCGCGAAGTAGCAGGGGCCGGACTGGTCTTCGTCGGTCCGCCGGCCACGGCCATCGAAGCCATGGGAGACAAGACGAGGGCGCGGCGTAGTCTCGCGGGCACCGGAGTCCCACTCATCCCCGGTTCGTTCAGCCTGGCGGACTCGGCGGCCGCAAAGGCGGCGGCTGAGAAGCTGGGTTTTCCCGTCCTCCTCAAAGCGGCTGCCGGCGGAGGGGGCCGGGGCATGCGCGTCGCGTCCGACTCTGCTGAAGTCGAGTCAGCGTTCGCTGCGGCGCAAAACGAGGCGCGCCAGGCCTTCGGTGACGAGCGGGTGTATGCCGAGAAGTGCCTTCAGGCGCCACGGCACATAGAGGTGCAGGTCATGGGGGACAGCTCCGGCGACATCGTGGCGCTAGGAGAGCGAGAGTGCTCGATCCAGCGCCGGCACCAGAAACTGATCGAGGAAGCGCCAAGTCTCGCTCTAACCCCTGAGCTTCGCATCCGGATGGAGGAGGCAGCCGTCCGAGTCGCCCAAAGTGTGAAGTACGTGAGTGCCGGGACGGTGGAATTCCTGCTGCAGGACGAAGAATTCTACTTCCTGGAAATGAATACTCGAATCCAGGTGGAGCATCCCGTTACTGAGCTTGTCATGGGTATTGACCTGGTCCGGGAGCAACTTCGGATAGCCGCTGGTGAGCCTCTCGGGCCCGACGTAAAAGAGAGTCATCCGACAGGCCACGCGATCGAGTGCCGGATCAGCGGAGAGGATCCGTACGGTGGATTTCTTCCCTCGACTGGCCGTATCGAGGAGCTCCGCGTGCCCGGCGGGCCCGGCGTGCGCTGGGACGGAGGGATTGTGGCGGGCTCTGAGGTGGGGTTGGACTACGACTCTCTGCTCGGGAAGTTGATCGTCCATGCGCCCAGCCGGCTGCAGGCAATCTCGCGGATGCGGAGGGCCCTGGACGAGCTCGTAATCCGGGGCGTGGCCACTACACAGCCCTTTCACGCTTCCGTCATGCTGGAAGCCGACTTCGCCGCGGGTAATACGTCGATCAGGTATCTGGAGCAGCATCCGGATCTGATAAACCCGGAGGCGGACGGCGAGGCCCGCGTGGTAGCCGCCGTCGTGGCCGCTATGTCCGAGGCGAGAGCCCGCCCGCCCGCTGCTCGGCCGCTCGACCCGGTAAGCGGGCCCAGCACGGCTGCCAGATCTTCGTGGAGGGAACGATTCGCACCCCGGTAGTCGAGGTCGATATCCAGGCTTTCGCGGCCGGTGGTGATGGCATTGGCAGAGACGCCGATGGGCGGGTCGTGTTCGTGCCTCGAACCGTGCCTGGCGACCGGGTCAGAGCCCGCATCGTACGAGAAAGCCGCAAGTGGGCTCGTGGTGTCCCTACCGGCATCGTGACGGCGGGCACCGCCCGGCGGTCACCAGCCTGCCCGCTGTACCACATGTGCGGAGGTTGCCACCTGCAGCACGTCGTACGAAGCGCCGAGCTCGAGGCCAAGAGGCGGACCGTGCGGGATGTCCTCCGCCGGATTGGCAAGGTCGAGGTAAGGGTTCCTGAGCTCGTACAAGCCAAGAGTACGTTCGGGTACCGGAACCGGATCACGCCCCATCTCAGAAGACTTCCGGACGGCCGTATCGTGGCCGGCTTTCACCGCTACGATCGCCCTGGCGAGCTTGTGGATGTGGCGGTTTGTCTCCTGGCGGAGCCGGCCGTGCGCGATGGGTGGAGTACCCTGCGCGGGTCCTGGGGAAATGCAGCCGAGCTCCTTCCGGGCGGTGACACTCTGCGCCTGACCCTCCGAGCCTCGGCAGACGGCGACCTGTGCCTGTTGGTTCAGGGCGGAACACCGGGAAAGCCGGGCGACCCCAAAACCCTGGCCGCATCACTGACGCGACTCACTAGTTACCTATGGATCGATGATTCGGGCCGGTCGCACATTCTGAGCGGGGATGGATTCTTCAGAGACCGATGGCTGGGTTTCGACTTTGAGCTTGGGCCGGGTGCGTTTCTCCAAGTGAACCGGGAAATCTCGAGCCGGATCGATCACTACCTGAGGGAGACGATCGGCGACCCCGTGGATGTCAGCATCCTGGACCTGTACGCTGGCGTCGGGGCTCGGGCGCTTCGAATGGCCTCGGTGGGTGCGCGGGTTGTGGCTGTCGAGGTGAACTCTGACGCTGTTCGCTCAGGTAGAGGCGCAGCGGAGGCCGCAGGCCTGTCGCCTGAAAGCGTACGGTTTGATCTGGGTAGGGTCGAAGCGCTGCTCCCTGACCTGTTACCAGCGGACGTAATAGTGCTCAACCCTCCGCGTGCGGGTCTCTCGTCCGCGGTTACGGGCGCACTCAACTCGGGCCTTACAGGGCCAGGCGCGCGGTTGGCCTACGTGAGCTGCGACCCCGCAACTTTGGCCCGAGATATCCAGCGCCTCGAGCGCCGCTGGTGGCTGGAATCGGTGCAACCATTCGACGCGTTCCCGGGAACCGCCCACGTGGAGATCGTCGCATGGCTCCAGGGGCGGATGGGATGACCGATTGGGAGGCCAGGACGACCTGGTTTGTTGAGATTGGCTCGGAGACCTATGAAGTAATTGTCACGGGCGACGGTGTCATCGTGAACGGTCAGGCGGTGAAGGCTCATCTCCAACCGATGGGTACCTGTGGCGAAGCCCTGCTGAGGTACAACGGCCGTTCCATCGAGGTTTGCGCCAAGTGGAAGGACCGGCTCTGGACGATAGACGCTGGCGGCCGCATCCATACTGTTCGAGTTCGAGATGAACGGTTCCGACACATCGAACAGCTGGCGGGCAGCGGCCCGGCAGTGGTTCGCGAAAATATTCTCCGTGCTCCGATGCCGGGCCTGATCGTCAGGGTGCAGGTTGAGAACGGTCAGGCCGTGCTCGAGGGTACTCCGATTGTAGTTATGGAAGCCATGAAGATGGAGAACGAACTCACGGCTCAAGCAGCCGGCACCGTGGCAGCCATAGAAGTGCAAGAGGGAGCGACCGTGAACAAGAACGATGTACTGGTTCGATTCGAGCCATGAGCGAGCGCAAGCCGGTGTTCGACACCCCATCGGGGATTCCGCTCGACGCCTGGTATGGGCCCGACTCCGTGCGCTCGGACGCCGAGGAGCAGCTTGGCGAACCCGGTTCTTTTCCGTTTACTCGTGGCATATACCCCAGCATGTACCGAGAGCGGCTGTGGACGATGCGCCAGTACGCAGGCTTCGGAACGGCACGGGAGACCAACGAACGGTTTCGATACTTGCTGGACTCCGGACAAACCGGCCTATCGGTCGCCTTCGACCTGCCAACTCAGATGGGCCTGGACTCGGACGATTCGTTGGCGGAAGGGGAAGTAGGGCGGGTAGGCGTCGCGATCGACACGATCGAGGACATGCGTATTCTGCTCGACGGAATCCCCCTCGGCGACGTGTCCACGTCCATGACGATCAACGCGACGGCTTCCACGTTGCTAGCCATGTATGTGGCAGTGGCCGACGAGCGCGAGGTCGATCGGTCCCGGCTCTCGGGCACGGTTCAAAACGACATGCTCAAAGAGTTCGTGGCACGCGGAACATTCATCTATCCGGTGGAACCCAGCTTGCGGTTGGTTACGGACATTTTCTCCTTCTGCGCCGACGAACTACCACGCTGGAACAGCATATCGATCAGCGGCTACCATATGCGTGAGGCCGGCGCTACGGCCGCCCAGGAGTTGGCATTTACACTGGCCAATGGCCGGGAGTACGTGCGGCGCGCGATCGCCTGCGGGCTGGATCTGGAATCCTTCGCTCCTCGGTTGAGTTTCTTCTTCGCATCCCACAACCACCTGCTCGAGGAAGTGGCGAAGTTCAGGGCGGCCCGTCGTCTCTGGGCTCACATGATGCGAAGTGAATTCGGCGCCTCAGATCGGAGCTGCCGCCTTCGCTTCCATACCCAGACCGGCGGTTCTACGCTGACGGCCCAGCAGCCGGCCAACAATATCGTTCGGGTGACGGTGCAGGCGCTGGCCGCAGCGCTCGGCGGAACCCAGTCTCTGCACACGAACGGGTACGACGAAGCATTGGCGCTCCCGACAGCCGAATCTGCGAGACTGGCTCTTCGTACGCAGCAGGTCCTGGCGGAGGAGTCAGGTGTGGCGGACACAGTGGATCCGCTCGCCGGCTCGTATCTGATTGAAAGCCTTACCGATGCTGTCGAGCGAAAGGCCCGCGAATACCTTGAACGCATCGACGAACAGGGCGGGGCGGCGGCTTCGATCGACATGATGGCAGACGAGATCCACCGGTCCGCGTACGAGTATCAGCTGCGCCTCGAGGCCGGTGAGGCCCGCGTCGTTGGGGTCAACGTGTACATGGACGAAGCGGATGAACAGAGCCTGCCCGACCAGCCGGACTACGGCACCCTGGCGACCGAGCAGCGCAGCCGACTCGATGCGTTGAAACGAAGCCGGGACCAGTCGTCTGTGGACGGGTCGCTGGCGCGCATCGACCGTGAGGCACAGGGTAGTGTCTGCCTGCTGCCCGCCCTGATAGAGGCTGTCCGGGCCGGAGCCACGCTGGGCGAGATCAGTAGTGTGTTCAAGACGCGCTGGGGAACGTACGCAGCCACTTAAACAGGATTGATTGATGCCGACATATGAATACGAGTGCGACCAGTGCGACCACGCGTTCGAGGCTTTTCAAAGGATCAGCGATGAACCTATTCGCGTCTGTCCGGAGTGCGGGAAACGCAAGGTCCGGCGCCTGATATCGTCGGGAGGCGGGATCGTGTTCAAAGGTCCGGGCTTCTACGCGACAGACTACCGGAAGACTCCGCAGGCCGACACTTCGAGCAAGAGCGATTCGTCCAAGAGCGATTCGTCTAAGAGTGACTCATCCGCTGGTGACGCGTCGGGGGCCGACTCCAAGCCGAAGAAGACAGGATCCGATGACTGACGAGTCGGTTGAGCCTCGCGAGGCACTGGTTGCCGAGCTGCAACGGGCGGCTCGGGCTGCTGGCGCGCCAGACGACTTCGAGCCCCAGCTGGACCGGCCCGCAGACTTGCAGCACGGTGACTATTCCTCCAATGCCGCCCTGGTTCTGGCGGGTCCCATGGGGACGAGCCCCCGGGATCTGGCGGTCCGCATCGCCGAGTCCATCGACCGCGACGGGGCCGCGATTCGGCAGGTGGACGTTGCGGGGCCGGGCTTCCTCAACTTTACGCTCTCCGATGAAGTGCTGTGGACGGGGCTCGCGTCTCTCCTTCGCGAGGACACGGCGTTCGGCCGGTCTAAGAGTCCCCGTCCGAGCTCCATCAACGTCGAGTTCGTTTCGACCAATCCGACGGGACCCCTCCACGTGGCTCACGGACGGGGAGCCGCCATCGGGGACGCCGTCGCCTCGCTGTTGGAATGGACCGGGCACTCGGTCACGCGGGAGTTCTACGTCAACGACGTGGGCCGGCAGATCGACCTGCTCGCGGAATCTGTGGAGGCTCGGGGCCGCGAGCTGAGGGGCGAACCCTTTGAGATACCGGACGGCGGGTATCAGGGTGACTACGTTGCTGATCTAGCAAGAATGTTTGCGGAAGAAGAAGACCATGAGGGACTGTGGGAGGCGGCACCGGAGGTTCGCCTGAAGGCGCTTGGAGCCCGGTCGGTAGCGGCTCTGAGGGCCGGGCAGGAGCTTGATTTGGCTGAGTTTCGGGTGAACATGGATGTGTTCGTTGAAGAGGGCAGTCTATTCGATTCAGGTGCGGTACAGAGCCTTCTGGAGCAATTGGAGTCGGCCGGCGCGACCTACCGCGAGGACGGTGCTCTGTGGCTGCGAACTTCGCAGCACGGGGACGAGAAGGATCGGGTGCTGATCAAGAGCGACGGATCCCACACGTACTTCCTGACCGATATCGCATATCATCTGGACAAGGCGGCCCGCGGCTTCGACCTCTCGATAGACGTGTGGGGGGCCGACCACCACGGACACATAGGCCGCATGCACTCGGCCCTGGTCACGGCAGGCCTGGGACCGGACTTCCTAGAGGTCCTCATCATCCAGCTTGTGACGGTGCTCCGGGATGGAGCGGAGGTCCGGATGAGCAAACGCGCTGGAGAGTTTGTCACTCTGCGTGACCTGGTCCGGGAGACCGGCCCTGATGTGGCGCGCTACTTCTTTCTGATGCGCCGGGCAGAGGTGCCGCTCAGCTTCGATCTGGACCTGGCTCTGGACACCTCAGACGCGAATCCTCTGTACAAGGTTCAGTATGCACACGCCAGGATGTGCAGCGTTTTCGCCAGGGGAGAGATCGATCTTCACCAGTTTGAGCCGACGCGCGATGACCTCGCTCTCCTGACCACCGAGGCGGAGCGAGAGGTTGCCAAGTGGGTTCTGCGCTTTCCGGAGATAGTCCAGGCCGCGGCCGTAGCGCGGGCGCCGTACCAGGTGTGCCATTATCTGGAGGACGTGGCGGCGGGGGTAAACAGCTGGTATCACCAGGGCAATCTGGATCCAACGCTCCGCATCCTGGCGGAAGGCCCGCAGAGGGCGGGCCGGCTTGCGCTGGCCAAGGCAATTCGAATCACGCTCAGACAGGGGCTCACCCTTCTGGGCCTTTCCGCGCCTGACCAAATGGCGCGCTCGGGAGACTAGGTGAGTCAAATACTCGTAGTGGGTAGCGTAGCCCTGGATACGATCCGTACGCCCTTTGGTGAGGCGGAGGATGCGCTGGGCGGGTCCGCAGTCCATTTTTCAGCCGCGGCAACTCTGTTTGTGCCCGTTGGCTTGGTGGGAGTGATTGGATCAGACTATCCGGTGGCCCGCCTTGATTTCCTATCTGAGCGGGGCGTAGACATGTCCGGCTTGGAGCAGACGGACGGCCCTAGTTTTCGCTGGGGCGGAGAATATGGATACGATCTCAACACCCGTGAGACGCTGTTTACGGAGCTGGGCGTATTCGCTGATTTCAAACCTTCGATACCAGGTCACCTGCGGACATGTAAGTGGGTATTCTTAGGAAACATAGATCCTCAGCTGCAGCTCGACGTACTGTCGCAGATGGACAGCCCCGATTTCGTTGCCTGCGACACTATGAACTACTGGATCGACTCCGAGCGGGAGACTCTCATGGAGCTTCTGGCTCGCGTGGACCTTCTTCTCGTCAATGACGAGGAGATCCGCCAGCTATCGGGTGATCCGAATCTCTACCGGGCGGCCCGCTGGGCGCAGGCGCAGGGACCGACACACGTCGTGATCAAGAAGGGCGAACACGGTGCCGTGCTTCTTTCGGGCGACGACCTGTTCTTCACGCCGGGCTATCCATTGGAGGAAGTGTTCGATCCGACGGGTGCCGGCGATGCATTTGCAGGAGGACTGATCGGCCACCTGGCCCGCACAGGCAATCTGGATCTGGATGAACTCAAACGGGCCATGGTTTATGGCTGCGCTATGGGCTCCTTCGACTGCGAAGCGTTCGGACCGAGCCGGTTGCAGACGGTGACGGAGCAGGAATTGGCCGACAGGGTGCGGGTATTCAGAGACATGATGACCTTCGAGATTGCGCCGTCGCTTGCCGGATAGCGTGAGCTACCGGGACGCGGGCGTGGATCTTCGGGCTGCCGAAGATCTCACGGCGCGGCTGGCCGACCTTGTCGAATCAACCCGTACGGAAGGGGTCCGCGCGAGCTTTGGATCGTTCGGCGGCCGTTTCGCGGTCGCCGGCGACACGGAGCTCGTAGCCAGTGCCGACGGGGTCGGAACCAAAGTCATGGTTGCGACCCGTTGCGGCAGGCACGATACGGTCGGGGAAGACTTGGTCAACCACTGCGTGAACGATGTAGTGGTCGAGGGAGCCCAGCCCCTCTTCTTCCTCGACTACTTCGCGTGCGCGACGCTCGCACCTGATGTGGGCTACGCCGTTGTGTCCGGTGTGGCTCGTGGGTGCCGGCAAAACGGCTGTGCTCTCCTGGGAGGGGAGACGGCCGAGATGCCGGGTGTATACAGGCCGGGAGAGTACGACTTGGCCGGCTTCTTGGTAGGCCGCCGGAGTTTCGATCTCCCGCCCAGCAACGAGCTCGCGGAGGGAGACGTGCTGATCGGGCTGGCGGCCAGCGGGTTCCACACCAACGGATATAGCCTGCTGCGGCAACTCCTGTTTGACCAGCTTGGACTCGGACCGGACGATCCGATGCCTGGTACGGGGCGAAGCGTGTGCGATGTTCTGCTTACGGTTCACCGTTCGTACCTCGGCCACGTGCGGGGCGCGTTCCACATGGGTTATGTGCGGGCGGCTGCCCATATCACGGGTGGCGGGCTGCAGGGCAATCTGCGCCGTGTCCTGCCGCCGCACCTCGATGCCGAGGTAGACGTGACGTCCTGGATGCCGGGGCCGGAATTCAGGTTCATAGCGGAGCGGGCCGGGCTCGACCAGGCCGCTCTGTACGAAACGCTCAACATGGGTGTCGGCATGGTTCTGGTCGCTCGGGAGGAAGACGCTGAGGCGTTGGTCGCCGCCGTGGCCGACACAGGCTGCGACGCCTTCCGCTGCGGCCAGCTGAGAGCCGGTTCTGGGGCGGTTCGGCTGGAGGGCTCGTGGTGACGCAGACCCCGCCCGCCCGGACTGCCCATCGTTCGCACCAAGCTCCGGCCGCCCAGCTGGACATTCGGTACATGCGCCGAGCGATGGATCTGGCGCTCGAGGGTTGGGGCCGGACGAGTCCCAACCCGATGGTCGGAGCCGTGCTGGTTCGAAACGGGCAGATCGTGGGGGAAGGATCGCACCGGGAATTTGGCGGCGACCATGCAGAGGTAGTCGCGATCAAGGCAGCGGCCGGCAACACGCGGAATGGGACCTTGTACGTGACCCTGGAGCCCTGTGCTCACTCCGGCCAGACCCCCCCCTGCTCGCGCGCCATCGTAGAAGCGGGCATCGCTCGGGTGGTCTTCGCAGTGCGCGATCCCAACCCTGCGGCTGGTGGCGGTGCGGCGAGTCTTCGTGCAGCGGCAGTGCAGGTGGACTCCGATGTATGCCGCGAGGACGCGGTGCGGCTCAACGCGGCCTTCCTGTGGTCCCACCGTGGAAGCGGTCCGTTCGTGGCCCTCAAGCTCGCTCTTTCCCTCGATGGAGCGATCGCCGCTTCGCCTGGCAAGCGGACGGCCGTGACGGGACCGGAGGCGCAGGCCGAGGTTCACCGGCTGCGGGCAGGCTTCGATGCCGTTCTCGTGGGCAGCGGCACAGCCGACATCGACGATCCACTTCTTACGGTGCGCGGCCAGCTCACGCCTCGCATCCCTCCGGTACGCGTGGTACTGGACGCCGACCTGTCACTCTCGCCTGAGAGCAGACTGGCCGCGAGCGCCCGAGAGGTGCCCGTGTGGGTGATTACTCGGCCGAAGGAGGATAGGGATGAGGCCCAGAGTGAGCGCACGGTAGCGCTCGATTCTCGCGGCGTGCTCACGCTCGAAGGACGAACTGGTCCCGACGGACGCCTGGACCCCGCGGCCGCGCTCGAACTGCTCCGATCACGCGGCGTAACGTCTGTGCTATGCGAGGGCGGAGCACGAGTCGCGGACGCCTTCCTCGAGGCCAGCTTGGTTCACCGCCTCTACCTGTTCGTGGCGCCGACGTTCTTGGGGCGCGAGGGAGTTCGGGTCTTTGGAGGCATGAGACCAGGCGGTAGGTGGATTCCGTCAGAGCCTCGTAGATTCGGTCGGGACACTATGCTTCAGCTCGAGTCAGAAGAGTTGTTGACGCGTCTAGGAGGCGCCAGCTGATGTTTACCGGATTGGTAGAGGCTATAGGCCGAATCGAGCACCGTGAGCCCGTCGATGAAGGCGTCAGATTCCGGATAAAGACCGCTGATCTCGGCCCCCACCTGTCGATCGGAGACAGTGTCGCGGTAGACGGCGTATGCCAGACTGTCGTCGGGTCGTTCGACGAAGGGTTTGACATCGAGGCGGTTAGGACGACGCTCTCCAGGACCACAATGTTGGAATATCAGCCCTCCCGACTGGTAAATCTCGAGCGTGCCGTGCGCGCTGGAGATGAGCTGGGTGGGCACCTGGTGCAGGGCCACGTGGACGCGGTAGGCCGGGTCACGGAGGTTAGGCCGGCAGGCGAGACCGTGTTTATCCGTGTTGCACTGCCCGAGACGGTGGCTCGCGTAACTGTGAGTCTCGGTTCACTGGCCGTGGACGGCGTCAGTCTCACCGTAAACGATCTTGCAGACGGAGTCGCAGAACTGGCCATCATTCCTCATACGTGGCATCATACCAATCTGGAGCGCCTCGGGCCCGGTGCGCGGGTCAATCTTGAAGCGGACTTGATAGCGAAGTATGTCGAACGTCTGCTCTCGCCGCACATTGCGCGGCTTTGAGTACCTAAACTCTATATGAGGTTCGAGCCGTGACACCGGAAAAGAAAATTAAGGCAGCCATAGCAGCCATCGGGCGGGGCGAGATGGTTATCGTGGCCGATGATGAGAACCGGGAGAACGAAGGTGACCTGGTCTGTGCAGCCGACAAGATCACTCCCGACGCGATCAACTTTATGGCCACCCATGGTCGCGGGTTGATCTGCCTGACGCTGAGCGGCGAAATCGCTGACAGGCTGGATCTCCCGCTCATGTCCAGTGGCCGAACGTCCGATCCCAACGAAACCGCCTTCACGGTTACGATCGACGCGCGCTCGGACCTCGGAGTGTCCACCGGTATCAGCGCTGCCGATCGGGCGCGGACAATCCAGGTGGCCGTGGATCCGCAGAGCCGCCCCTCCGATCTACTGCGGCCCGGACACGTATTTCCGCTGCGGGCAAAACCCGGCGGCGTGCTACAGCGGATTGGACAAACGGAAGCCTCCGTGGACCTGGCGCGGTTGGCGGGTTTGAGGCCGGCGGGAGTGATCTGTGAGATTCTCAACCCGGACGGAACGATGGCCCGGCGGCCGGATCTGGAACGGTTCGCTGAGTTGCATGGGATCGAGTTCGTCACGGTGGCGGATCTCATAGCATACCGGCTTACGACCGAGCGGCTCGTGCACCGCGTAGCGGAGGCATCCCTTCCGACCGCACACGGAGAGTTCCGAGTCATCGGGTATAGCAACGATGTAGACGGCCGTGAGCACGTAGCTCTGGTGCGAGGTGACCTGGAGGCGGTAGACGAAGTGCTCGTACGGGTTCACTCCAAGTGTCTGACAGGCGATGTATTCGGTTCGTGGCGATGCGATTGTGGACCGCAGCTAGAGGCGGCGATGCGGCTAACAGCCAAGGAAGGCACTGGCGTGATCGTTTATCTGGATCAGGAGGGACGCGGCATTGGCCTGCTCAACAAGCTGCGCGCGTATGAGCTTCAGGATAAGGGCGAGGACACGGTGGAGGCGAACGAGAGTCTCGGGTTTCCACCAGACCTGCGCAATTACGGGATCGGCGCTCAGATCCTGGCGGACCTGGGCCTGCACCGGATTCGGCTCATGACCAACAATCCTAAGAAACTGTCGGGTCTGGAAGGCTTCGGCCTGGAGATCGTGAGCCGGGTACCTCTCGAGGTTGGCCCCGGAGATCCAAGCCGGGAGTACCTCGAGACCAAGCGCGACCGAATGGGCCACTTGCTCCGTTCCTCGTGACTTTGTCGGCCCGGGCCGGCGCCGGCCGGCGATTCTGCCTGATCGTCAGTCGTTTCAACGAGGTGGTTACGGAGCAGCTTGAAGCCGGTGCCCGCGAGACGCTCCAACGCCACGGCGTGGAACCGGGTGATATCGATGTAGTTGCCGTTCCAGGAGCGTGGGAGCTGCCCTACGCCGCTCGGCTGGCTGGCGAACGGGGGTACGCCGGAATCGTCGCCCTGGGTTGTGTAATTCGGGGTGAAACCCCCCACTTTGACTATGTGTGCCTCGGCGCGGCTCGCGGGCTCGAGGCTGCGGGCCGATCCTCCGATGCGCCGATTGCCTTCGGTGTATTGACCACGGACACCCTGGAACAAGCTCTCCAGCGGGCCGGGGGGACGGTCGGTCACAAGGGCGAGGAGGCCGCGCTCGCGGCCCTGGAAATGAGTCAGCTCCGGGAGCGATGGCTTGGGGGCGACTAACCCCAACTCAAGAGCCCGTGGTTGGGTGCTCCAGTTTCTGTATGGCTGGGAGGCGCAGAACACCAGCGCGCTCGCCGAGCACACCGAGAATGCCTTGGGACAGCGGCGGGTAGGTCTTCGGTATCGACCGCACATCGAACGCCTGATTCGGGTGCTGAACGAAGATATGGAGCAGATCGACCGGTCCATTGCGGCCTGCATGGAGAACTGGCGTATCGACCGGCTGTCCGTGATCGACAGATCAATTCTCCGGATCGGCGCCGCCGAGATGCTCCACTTCGATGATATTCCGCCGTTGGTCTCGGTCCATGAAGCGATTCAGCTGGCAGAGAAGTATGGGAGCGAAGAAAGCCCGCGGTTCGTGAACGGGGTGCTTGACGCGGTTTACCGAAGCCTTTCTTCGGATCACTAGGTGCCGGGGTCCGAGTGCGAATCCTGGTCGTCAACTGGCAGGACCTCGCGAACCCGCAGGCCGGGGGCGCCGAGATTCACGTTCACGAGATATTCGAACGCCTGGCCGCGCGGGGGCACCAGGTCACTCTCCTCGTGTCAGGTTGGCCGGGCTGTGAGAAAGAGGCGGTGTCGAGCGGTGTCCGAGTCGTTCGAGTGGGTGGGCGGTACACGTTTCCCCTCCACGCGCTCCGCGGCTACGATTCGATCTGTTCGGGCGGCTCGGCGGGTTTCGATGTCGTCGTAGAGGACATCAACAAAGTGCCCTTGTTTACGCCACGCTGGGGGAGCGTTCCTGTAGTGCTAGTAGTCCCCCATCTGTTCGGTTCCACGGCATTCAAGCAGGAAGCGATGCCCGTTGCGGCAGCCGTGTGGTTGGCTGAACGCGCCATGCCGAGCATGTACCGCGATTCACCTGTGCTGGTCATCTCGCAGGGGACGGCAGAGGATCTGGTACAGAGAGGGTTCAACCGTGCCAGGATCACGGTGAGCCCGCCGGGAGTGGACCACGAGTTGTACAAGCCTGGGGACGCGGAGGGAGGCGGCCGGTTTGAAAACCCGACCCTTGTCTATGTCGGTCGGCTTCGGAAGTACAAGGGACTGGACACCGTGATCCGAGCAGTGGCGCGACTGGAGCGAGAAGGGAATCCGGTGAGGCTGAAGATCGTGGGGAAGGGCAATTACAGGGCTCGTCTCGAGCGCCTGGCGGCCCGGAGCGGGGCGGGACACCAAATCGAGTTCCTGGGCTACGTACAGGACGATGAGAAGATCCAGCTGCTGCAGCGGGCGTGGGCCAACGTCTATCCCTCGCCCAAGGAGGGGTGGGGAATAACGAATGTTGAGGCCGCGGCGTGCGGAACGCCCTCGATAGCCAGCGATTCTCCCGGACTCCGGGAGTCTGTGAGTCCGGGCCGGTCCGGATTTCTGGTACCCCACGCAGACGTGGATGCCTGGACGGCGACAATTCGCGATCTTGTCAACAGCGAGGAGTCGGAGCGATTCAAGCTCTCGGCAACGTGCCGGGAGCATGCCGCGCGATTTGATTGGGATCGGGCCGCTACGGAAATGGAAGCCGTTTTGACGGCCGCGCTAGCGAACAGGAGGCCATAGCCATGCAGGTTATCATCTCCGGACGTCATACGACTGTGTCGCCCGGTCTGCGCCAATACATCGAGGAGCATTTTTCCAAGCTGTCTCGCTACGAGAAGGATCTGGTACGCGTCGAGGTTACTCTGCTGGAGGAGAGGGCCCGTTTTCTGGCTGAGGCCGAGTTGAGCGTTCGTAAAGCGGGTCCGGTACACGCGGAGGCGGAGGGTCCGGAAGCTCGCTCAGCGCTGGATCGACTCCACGCAAAGCTGAGACGCCAATTGAGGAAGTCGCGATCTCGCCGCCGCGAACACCAAGGCCCCTCGAAGGAAGTTCACGCACCGACCGAACCGGAGCCGAGTGACGAGTGAGTGGCCTGACCGTCAGGACCCTATTCGAAGGCCGCAGAGATGAGCTGGAGCTGAATCTCCTCGCGGGAGCGGAAGGGCTGGATCGTCCGATTGCGAGCCCTGATATATCGAGTCCGGGTCTAGTTCTAAGCGGGTACACGGAGCGGTTTCCGGCCAACCGAATGCAAGTGCTGGGTGAGACCGAGATCAGCTATCTGATCACTCTTGAGCCGGCCGATCGCCGCACCGCGGTGTCCGCATTCGCGGAATTCGAAGTGCCATGCGTGTTTATCACCAAAGACCTCGATGTGCCCGGTGAGCTGAGCGATCTATGCGAGAGCAATGGAATTCCACTCATTCGGTCCTCTCTCAAGACTGGAGAGTTTTTCCGTTGGATCAAGCCGTTTCTGGAGGACGAATTCGCGCCCACAACTTCCATGCACGCATCCCTGGCCGATGTCTATGGTGTGGGTCTTCTGTTCGTGGGCCAGAGTGGAATCGGAAAGAGTGAGTGCGTCCTCGATCTCGTCGAACGGGGACACCGGCTGGTAGCGGATGACGTCGTCATGGTCAGGCGAAGGGGCGTAGACGTCCTCATCGGTCGTGGCCACGAACTCCAACGTCATCACATGGAGATTCGGGGCATCGGGATCGTGGATGTGGCGGCCCTGTTCGGCATCCGGTCCACTCGTCAACAGAAACGAATCGAGGTCGTCGTTCAGCTCGAGTCCTGGCAGGACGACGCTGCGTACGACCGGACCGGACTGGAAACCGAAAGCACTGAGATTCTGGGAGTGGAAATCCCGAGGGTGCTGATTCCGCTCAATCCAGGCAAGAATCTCACGGTGCTGTCAGAGGTGGTGGCGATGCGGCACCTGCTTAAGTACTCGGGAGTAGACAGCGCGAAACTGTTCGAGCAGCAGCTTCTGCAGGCGATGCAGCCGGTGCGCCATTATCTCGAGGAGGACAATGAGTGAGGCGGTGGGCGTTGTTGTCGCCCACGGAAGTCTGGCCGCCGGACTCGTCGAGGCCGCCGAACATATCTCAGGAATCAGCGATGCGCTGAGTGCGATATCGAACCTGGGGCTGTCTCCGGAAGCGTTGAGGGAGCAACTCGCCGGGGCGGTGGACGGGAAGCCGGCGATAGTGTTCGTCGACCTGGCCACGGGCAGCTGCGGTTTTACTGGCAGAGCGCTGTGTCACAACAAGCGTGACATCGCACTGCTCACGGGAGTGAATCTCCCGATGCTCCTCGATTTCCTGTTTCACCGCGATATGGAACTCCCACTGCTGGCTGAGCGCCTGGCTGACAAGGGCCAGTCGGGAGTCGAGTTCCACCTGCCCGATGCCAATACGACTGCTTCGGATTGACGAGCGCCTGCTCCACGGGCAGGTAATCGTCGGCTGGGGCATGCGCCTGAAATTGCAACACTACATCGTAGTGGACGATGGTCTCACGTCGGCCAGCTGGGAGCAGGATCTGTATGCAGCCGCAGTTCCGGCCGAAGCCGAGGCTGTTTTCCTATCCGTACAGGAGACCGTAGAGCGCTTCGCAGAATTCGATGGTCGCCCGGACCGCGGAGCTCTGCTCACCCGCGGTACAGGAGCGATGCGAGTCCTCGCCGAGGCCGGACTCCTCAGGAACCGGCGGATCAACGTCGGCGGGCTTCATTCAGCGCCAGGGCGGCGCCGGGCCCTGGACTACGTCTACCTGGATCAATCCAGCGAGCAGGACCTGCGGGTGCTGGCCGAACACGGAGGGAGGGTTACGGCCCGGGATCTTCCATCCGGCCGTGAAGTCGGACTCGACGACCTGCTGAATGCCGGTACCTGAGATCGTAGCCGGACCGGGCGAGTGGTTGGCTCTGGTCCTGCTCGGAGCCCTGACCGCGCTCGACTCCGTGTCGTGGCCGCAGGCTATGATCTCGCGTCCGCTCGTGGCGGCCACCCTGGCGGGCTGGATCATGGGATCTCCCGCGGCCGGGTTCCTGTGTGGGGCGGCCCTCGAGCTCATGGACATGCTGCACGCACCGTATGGGGCCGCTCGATATCCGGAACCAGGCCCGGCCTCGGTCGTAGCCGGTTCGGCGTACGCGGCCGCCGGAGCGACCACCGTCGGCCCCCTGGCTGCGGCGCTGCTTCTGGGCTGGGCCCTGGCCCAGGTCGGCGGTTGGTCGGTGCAGTTGCAGCGACGGGTCAACGAGCACCTCCTGCCCGACCGCACGAACCTGGCGTCCAGGCCCCGGGAGATCGAGGCGCGTCACGTACTGGCGATGCTTGTGGATGGCGTGCGCGGTGCTCTGCTGGTGGGAAGCTTCACCGTGCCCGCGATGCTGATCACAGGGCTGAGCACGCTGGGGGAGTGGGAGCCGGCTCAGACGGCCTATGCGATCACCGCGATCGTCCTCACGGTAGCCGTCGCGAGCGGAGCGGCCGCGCGGCGGGCCGCCCATGGTGTACAGGGCTGGCCGTATTTCATGGGCGGCGCCCTGCTTGGGCTTGTGCTGTTGTGGTTGGGGATCGGGCCGTGACCGTCCGCCGCCGTGATCTGGTAGCGGCATGGTTGCGGACGTTCGCCGTCCAGGGTTCCTGGAACTACCGCACCTTGATCGGGACTGGAATAAGCTTTGTCAGCCTGCCCCTGCTGAGACGGATCTATTCAGACGATCCGGAGGCTCGGCGGGCGGCTGTGGAGCGCAGCCTCACACCTTTCAACTGCCACCCCTACCTGAGTGGTATGGCGGCCGCCGCTCTGGCTCGCGTGGAGATGAACGAGCATCCCGATACGGTTGAACGGTTCCGGGTCGCTCTCAGAGGTCCGCTCGGACGGCTGGGGGATCAGCTCGTATGGGCCGAGTGGCGGCCGTTTTGTGCGATGGTCGGCTCACTCCTGTTTCTCTTCGGACTCGATCCACTCCTCTCAGCCGCGGTATTCCTGGTAGGGTACAACCTGGGACACGTGTGGCTACGGGTGTGGGGGTTTCGGACGGGCTGGGACGCCGGCCTTCAGCTCGGAAAGGTGCTGCAGGACAGCTGGCTATCAGTAGTGGCGGGAAAGCTGCGTCCGGTGAATCAGTTACTGATAGGATTGGCAGGGCCGCTTCTGGCAGCTCGCCTGACCACCGGCCCTCTTGGCGCCGCCGCATGGCCGCTCATGATCGTGGGTGGATCATTGGCATTGTATGCGTACCGCTGGCCGACCCACGGGCGGCGGTTGGCCGGGGTGTTTCTGTTGTCAATTCCTCTGATATGGTGGCTCACCTGAGCCGGGGCTTCACACATACTGAGCGCGGCGATGCGCCGCACTGGTCGATAGAATGGAAGAGACGAGCCGCGAAGTCGCCGTAGTGAACCGACTGGGCCTGCATGCCAGGCCGGCGGCCGAGTTCGTCAAGTTGTCCTCTAGTTTCGCGGCCACAATCTTCGTAGCCAAGGGGGAGTTGGAGGTAAACGGCAAGAGCATCATGGGCGTGATGATGCTGGCCGCGGAGGCGGGTTCAGTACTCCGAATTCGCGCCGTCGGCGCAGATGGCCTGGATGCGGTCGAAGCTCTATGCGCCCTGGTGTCGGACCATTTCGGAGAGGGAGATCCGGATATGTATGCCGAAAAGGCTGAAGGCGTAGAGTGAGCAAAGTCGTTCGAGGAATAGCCGCCGCCGGGGGACGCGCCATGGGGCGTGCCCGAATCGTCGAGTGGGACATCGCGCGGGTCGAGCACCGCACGATCGCTCCATCAGAAGTGGACGCTGAGCTGGTCCGGTTCAGCCAGGCCCGCCAGCGGGCCGTCCGCGAGGTACACGGACTCGCCGAAACTGCGGCCCGTCGCATTGGAGTGATCGAGGCCAAGGTGTTCGAGTCACAAGCCCTGATGATCGATGATCCGGACCTGGTCCAGGGGACAGAGGAATATATTTCGGCCAATTTCCTCTCCGCGGAGCGAGCGTTCGACTGGCAACTCATCGAACTGCGCCTCCGCATGCTCGACACGGGGCATGCACTGGTTATGGACCGCCTCGCTGATCTGCGGGACGTGCGCCTACGAGTTCTGTCGCAGCTCCTGGATCGGGAGCTGCCCTCGCTGACGCCCCGTGCCGACGGTGACCCCGAGATTTTGCTCACCGACGAGCTTCCGCCCAGTTTGGCCGTCTCCCTGGATCCGGAAAGTGTGGCTGGATTTGTGACCGCGGGAGGGTCACGCGGGTCGCACAGTGTTCTCCTGGCCCGTGCCATGGGAATTCCGGCGATCGTTGGACTCGGGGAATCCATCAGCGAGCTTCAGGAGGGGCAAATTCTCTTGATCGACGGCGGCACGGGTGTGATCACCGCTGAACCGGACGAGAAGGAACTGGAGCTGCACCACACGGCTGTGCTTCTGCGGGAGGAGAGGCGAGTGCGTCTAAGCGATCACGCCGGGGAGCCCGTGGCCACCAGAGACGGTCAGCGAGTGGCCATACTGGCGAACCTGGACCAGCCCGATGACGCGGAGGA
The DNA here is from genome assembly GCA_036476995.1 of Gemmatimonadota bacterium. GTDB lineage: Bacteria > Gemmatimonadota > Gemmatimonadetes > Palauibacterales > Palauibacteraceae > JAZDDE01. The sequence continues at coordinate 708 of JAZGCO010000007.1, read as the reverse complement.
CGCGAAACGCCTGGGTGCCGAAGGCATCGGGCTTCTGCGGACCGAGTTTCTGGTGATCGGACGCCGTGCGATTCCGGACGAAGAGAGCCAGTTCTCCGCCTATCGGAAGGTAGTGGAGGCGTTTCCGGCCGCGGAGATTTCACTTCGCACGTTTGATATTGGAGGCGACAAGTTCCCGCTCTTCTTGTCGATGCCGAGTGAGGAGAATCCGTATCTGGGCTGGCGAGCCATTCGGGTGTGCCTGGAGCACCCGGAACTGTTCCGAAACCAACTCACCGCGGCGCTGCGTGCCGGAATCGGTAGCCAGCTGCGCATCATGCTGCCCTTCGTGATAAACCTGGACGAGATTCTCAGAACGCGCGCACTGCTCGGCGAGCTGGCCCAGGAAGCGGGGATCGAGAAACTGCCGCAGCTCGGCATCATGATCGAGACCCCCGCCGTGGTTGAGACGCTGGACCTATTGGCTCCCCACGTCGAATTCGTGAGCCTGGGAACGAACGACCTGACCCAGTACTCGTTGGCGGTAGATCGGGGCAACGCGCACCTGGCGGCACTCTACGATATGATGCACCCCGGTCTGGTACGGGCTTACGCTCGGGTGGCCCGTACGGCCGCGCAGTTCGATCTCGATCTCGGCGTCTGCGGTGAGCTGGCCAGTGTTCCGCTCGGCGCCTGTCTCCTGGTCGGATTGGGATACCGAAAGCTGAG
>JAZGCO010000069.1:0-3624 GCA_036476995.1 Gemmatimonadota bacterium | reverse complement strand
GCGGCATGCGGACAGCCGTGTTGAGGTGTGTACGTTTGTGTGCATGTTCGGACCCGTAAACCGTCCGTATCGGCTGGGAATCCATCCGTAAGCTTTCCATAGATACCCGCAGAAGTCCGCCAGATTTACGGATAGAGGGCCTCGGGGCGAGGGAACCCCATTCAGGCGCGCTACCGGGCTGCGCCACGCCCCGATGACCTCGGCGCTAGCCACGCCGAAGGAGCGCCAAGATGGACGGCGCGTCACCGCAGGGCAAGCGCACACATATGCGAGGCGCAGCCCATCCCCGAAGTGAAAAAGGTCGCAGAGAGGTACGCCGGCCGGGGTTGCAGACTACTAGTCGAACGGCTGGCTGTGCTCCCGGACCTCCTCTGACGTGAGACCGTAGAGCGGCGGAGAGGGGAGGCCCAGCAGACTCAGGTAGGTATAGATCTGACCGCGGTGATGGACCTCGTGCTCGATCATGGCGCGGAGCCATTTCCACACCTTGAGGCGCGTACCGGCCGGCGTCTCGCAGTACGCGTGGAGGCGCTCGTCTGGCAGTGCCTGCAGAAGCTCGATCGTTTCTGAATGGAGCCGATCGAATAGATCCAGAACCGCATCCGGACTGTCAGCCAGCTCGCGGCCGTGTCCCGGATAGCGGCTCGGGCGACCGCACACGTTCTCGGCAAACATGTAGCGTTCCAGAGCGGCAAGGTGCCGGATCAAGTCTGCGAACGTGAACTTTTCTTCGCGGTAGCTCCAGTCAAAGCGATCGTGCGGAATCGCTGCGATCACGCGTGACGTCCGGCTGCGGACGCTTCGCCAGTAGTCGAGGAACGACTCGACGCTCCGGATCTCCATGCTATTCTTTGTAGCGGCTGCGGCACGGGCCCGGCAAGCCGGGCGGCGACCCGGCTCCGGACCTATACCCCTGTTCGCACCAACCCACGATGCAAGAACGGCCAGCCCGTGAGGGCCGGCCGCTCCGCTGCTGGCACCATCCGGCCGCTCGCCGGAGAGCCTCCTACCTGGTTGAACCTACGCCTACTCGACCTCGCGGAAGACCACGCGGCGGTTCTCCTGCCGGCCTTCCGGCGTGCTGTTGGTGGCGATCGGCTCGCTTTCGCCGAACCCGCGAACGGAGAACAAGTCGATTTCCAGATCCGGGAAATTCTCGGAAATGAAGTCCAGCACCGCGCGTGAACGCTTGACGCTCAGCTGCTGATTGTATTCGTCCGAGCCCACGCCGTCCGTGTGGCCCTGGATCTCGAACTTCACGCCCGGCCGGTTCCGAAGTGCTCGTCCAACTTCGTCGAGCACGGCGAAGGACTCCTGCCGGATAACGTCCTTATCGAAGTTGAAGTAGACATTGTGCAGAACCAGTTCGCCCTGCCGGATACCTTCCTGAATCGGGCTACACCCGAATTCGTTGACCTCGGCGCCCTCAGGCGTGTCCGGGCAGCGGTCGATGCCGTCAAGGAATCCGTCGCCGTCAGTATCCATCGGACAACCGAACTCGTCCACCAACGCTCCGCGCGGCGTGTTCGGGCAGCGGTCCAGCCCGTCGAGGACTCGATCACCGTCTTCATCGCTCGGACAGCCAGCCTCATCCACAGTGGCGCCCAGCGGAGTCCCGGGACACTCATCGATCCCGTCGAAGACTCCGTCTTCATCACTGTCGATCGGGCAGCCCACGGCATCCACAACCAGCGGCGGTGGGGTGTTCGGGCACTCGTCCCACTTGTTATAGACGCCATCGCCATCTGAGTCCTTTGGACCGCCGACGAAGTACGTTATGCCGATGCTCAGCTCGAGAAGGCTGAGGTTCTGCTCCGGTACGGGGCCGCCAAGGAACGTGCTGCGGGTGTCCTGAAGAGCGTCGGGAACGCGGTGCACCCGGAGGTCACCCCGGATCGCCACATGGTTCCACTGGAAGTAGCGCGCTCCGACGCCGTAGTTGATCGAACCCTGCGTCTCGCCGACGAGGCCGTCGGGATTCCAGGAGACGGCACCTACGCCGAAGATCGGAAAGATCTGAAGCTCGGAGACGGGCTGAATGTTGTACCCCAGGGCAGCCCCGTACCACCACGAGTTCAGGTTTCGCCGCGATCCGCCGGGCAGAACCAGCCGCAACAGCGAGTTCTGCGCCTCAAGATTGACGAACAGGTTGAAAGGGGCGGTATAGCCCAAACGGCCGCTGATGATAGCGTCTCGGCGCAGCTGATCGGCAAGACCGTCCGGATTGAACTCGCCCTCATCGTTGGCGAGACCGACGGAGGCGCTTATTTCCAGGCCTCCGGTGCCCCATTTCGGAACCTGCCTCTCGATCTCCTGGGCGCTCGTCGAGACGGGACTCAGTATGACCAAGAAAAGTGCTGGGATCAATCGCTTTAGCGCACGCATAGTCGGCTCAGCCGTTTGGGTTGCCTGATAGACCGCGAACTGGGTGCGGTCCTTACGCCGAGGAGGAAAGCAAGAAGCTCGCCCTCCGCTGGCACGTGTCCCGGGTGTGGTCGTAAGCGGAGAGATCACAACGGGATGCGTGCCGGATGTAGCGGCAGCAGTCGTATACCCTATCACAAGTGTTGCATCGATGCAACGCCTTGGAATGAAGTCGGGGCGCCCGGATTTGAACCGGGGACCTCTGCGTCCCGAACGCAGCGCTCTACCGGACTGAGCCACGCCCCGAAGTGTTCTACGAAAATGAGTTAGCCAACAGAGCGGGTGACCAGGTTCGAACTGGCGACCTCAACCTTGGCAAGGTTGCGCTCTACCAACTGAGCTACACCCGCGATCGAACTTCCTGGACAGGGCGCCCTTCCAGCTCGGTACTCCGTTTCCGGGCGAATCCGCGAGAGCCACCGGTCGGAGTTGAACCGACGACCGCTCGATTACGAATCGAGTGCTCTACCGCTGAGCTAGGGTGGCCGCCTGTCTCAGGAATGGAGCCGGCGGGAGTCGAACCCGCGACCTCATGAGTGCGATTCATGCGCTCTCCCAACTGAGCTACGGCCCCGGGAGCATCCGGGCGACAGGCGGGGCTGACGGGATTCGAACCCGCGACCTCCGGTGTGACAGACCGGCACTCTAACCAGCTGAGCTACAGCCCCAGCAAACGTCCCATGGGGCCTACTGGACTCGAACCAGTGACCTCTACGATGTCAACGTAGCGCTCTAGCCAGCTGAGCTAAGGCCCCCTAAGACACGTGCGAGCGGGACCCGTGGGTACCCGCTCGTGGAGGCCGAAGTTACGAATGGCCCAGGGGCCGGTCAAGGTAGGGAACTGGCCGCGATGACGGGCGGTGTCGCGGCCCTACCGTGGGCAATACCTTCCTGCCCAAACCGACTTTCTCTATACCGGCAGACAGCAGCTGAGACAGCATTGATTTTCGTTCTTGGAGACAAACGCTCGGGCCGCAGCAGCCGTGAGAGGACGCGTGCGCGCGTTCTTCTCGCGGGCCTCTGGGTCGTGGTTCTGTGCGTATTGGCCCTGTTCGGTCCGGCCGAGGCCAGGGCGCAGGAGAGCCACGAGCATCGTTCGGAGCGCGACGCAGCGGCGCCTTTCTTCGCGTCGGCCTACCTGCCGCTAGGCCACTGGGCATACGACGTCCTCAGCGGGTGGGTGGCGAGCGGGCGAATCAC
>JAZGCO010000068.1:0-64193 GCA_036476995.1 Gemmatimonadota bacterium | reverse complement strand
TGTGAGTTTCTCTCTGCAGGATGCAGATTCGGAAGATACAGTGTTGAGCAGGTTGCAGGGGTAAAGACCTAAAAGCCTCGCTTCCGCCCGCACTTTGCTTTTTCTGAGCCCGCACGGAGCGCGATTTTAAGTCCCTCGCGTCTGCCTTTTCGCCACCCCGGCGGATGGAGTCGGATTGCGAGGGACCTTGCCCAGCACAGCCCGTTCGGCCTGAATATATACTACTGCGACACGGGCCCGCTCCGATGACAAACGAGTCCAAGATCTTCGGCGCCGTCGCGCCGGCGCCTGATCAGCCATGTGACGACCCACCCGGCTATCACGTCTGACAGGCACAGGCTAAAATGAGGGGCATCCAATCGGCGCTTCGGAGGGGAGCCGCTCAACTCGTGAGAGAATCCAGTGAACGCACGAATCCACGCCTACTTTAATGGCGAGCTGCAGGCCTCAGATCTTACATCTGAGGAGCTGCGAATAGCGCGGCGGTTGCAGGGCCACATCGAAACCCTTCGGCAGGAAGCCGGAGAGTTTTCCGCCGCCCAGCTCGAGTCCGCCGTCATGAACCGGATCTCTGATCTTCCGGGACCCAAGGCCGCAGAATCAGGCGCCGACCTTCACGGCCTGGCGGGGGTCGTTCGGTGGTTCGCGGTCCCCAAGCGTTTCTCGGTTGCGGTACGCCCGGTCTATGTCGTCGCGGTAGCGCTCCTGCTGTTCGCCGTGGCGTGGCAGTTGAGCGCCGGATCTCCAGAGTCGTCTCTGGCTGTGACGGACTCGGAGCCGCAGGTGTTCGTCCGGTTCGGGATCATGGCCCCCGAGGCGCAGAGTGTTCGGCTGGTCGGCTCCTTCACGGGCTGGGATTCCGGTGTGTCCCTACAAAGACTCCCGAGTGGCCTTTGGACAGCCCTCGTCGCTCTTCCCCCCGGCGTCCACAACTACGCATTCCGTGTAGATGAGGATACCTGGGTCACCGATCCGGCCGCCCCGAGGGTCGCGGACGGATTCGGAGGCTTCAACAGTCAGCTATCACTGATCGTCGCCTCGAGTTGACAGCGGGCATGCGGGCGTCCTGGACCGGGGCGGCTGTAGTCGTCCTCGTTCTGGCGGGCAGTTCCACGCTGCACGCCCAGTGGTTCGCCAGCGCTGTCTGGGGTGCGGCTGAAGACCTTGATGTAGCGACCGGCGCCTCCACGCAGAGCCTTCAGCTCGGTCTTGCGCGGGCTGAGGATGTTCTGCGCTTCTCGATTACGGGAGGCATACCGACCCGGCCGCAGGAGGATTCGTCCTGGGGCATCGTAGATGTCTTTGTCACTCCTCGCGTCGGAGGCCCGCGGGAAGGGCTTCAGTTTGACCTCCGCGGTACCGCGTTCGCGTATCACAACCCGATCACGGACGCGGGCGGCAGCGGGGGCCTCCTCCAGGTTGAGCCGTATGCGACAAGGTCAACGCGAAGCTACCGCCTCCGGCTGGGTGGAGGAGGGCGCATCTCGGGCACAACAACCGGAGGGATCGCCGACAACAGGATGACGGGCGTGATCGCGGCGGACTTCTTGACCGTACCGGCCCCAGGCCTGGCGATCGAGGTTCGAGCGGAAACTCTGTTCCAGGACTCCCTGACTCTTCCGCACGGCCAGCTTGCACTGGCCTACGACTACGGAACCGGGGTGGTGTGGGCCGGTGTTGATCGGTGGACAAGCGATTCGATGCGTGAAACGGGCTGGTACGTTGGTGCTTCGCTGGATCTCACGGAAAGCCTCAGTGCTCGGAGCAGCGTGGGACAGACGTCGGGAGAACCGATCTTCGGATCCCCGCCTCGCCAGACATGGTCGGTTGGGCTAGCCTATCGGTTCGGCGATCGCCATCCGATAGCTGTTAAATCTACGGCGCTGCCGGAGTTCGGGCCCGGCCCCGTGATTCTCCGGGTCGCCGAAGAGGAAGGCGCGGGAATAATATCCGTCGCCGGCTCTTTCAACGGCTGGGTACCGACGCCAATGACCAGACGCGGTAACGCGTGGACGATCGAGCTTGACCTCGAGCCCGGAGTTTACGCAGTCGCCTTCGTGGACGAGTCAGGCCGCTGGTTCGTTCCCGAAAGCATGCCGGGGCGCCGATCCGATGGAATGGGCGGATTCACAGCGGTACTGGTCGTTCGATGAGCGACGCCGAGCTTGTTGAGGCGGTTCTTCAGGGTGACCGAGAATCGTTCCGGCCCCTCGTACAGCGCTACCAAACGCCCCTGCTCCGCTATGCGGTTCGCATGGTCTCACGCAGAGCCGTGGCCGAAGACATCGTACAGGACACCCTGGTTTCCGCGTACGAGAATCTCGCTAGCTGCCGAAATCCGGAACGATTTGCTGCCTGGTGCTTTCAGATTCTCCGAAACCGGTGTCTCGATCACCTCCGCGGCCCTCGCTACCGAACGGAAGGTCCAGGGGGGTTGGAGACCCTGGAGACCGATCTCGGCAACCCTGAACGAGAGGCTGAGCACGCTCTCGCCCGCTCGGCGATTTCGATGGCCGTTGAGGAGCTTCCGCCGCTGCTGCGCGAGGCGTTCGTGCTGTTTCACCAGGAATCAGTCTCGTACCGCGAAATGGCCGAACGTCTGGATGCCTCGGAGAGCGCCCTTAAGATGAGGGTCAAACGGGCCCGGGAGGCCCTTCAGAAGGCCCTTGCCGACTACGAGGAGTACATACCAAAGTGACGGGAAAGCCGGAGTACACGTCCATTAGAGTAGAATGCGGGAGTGCTATACAAGAAATGGAGTTCAGTCATGGCTAGACGGTCATTTTTTGCTTTTGTCGCGATTCCGCTCGCGATTCTACTGCTGGCGGCGCCTGCTAGCGCCCAGGAGATAGATGCGGCGTTCGCCGACGCTCTCACGAGGGCCTCAGAGGCGGGGATTCCAGTGTCCCTCCTCGAGAGTAAGATTGCGGAGGGGCGTGCCAAGGGTGTGCCCATGGACCGGATCCAGGAGGCGGTCGCGCAGCGAACCGATGCGCTTATTAAGGCTTCGGCCACACTGCAGGCAGCCGGCATAGAAAGCCCGGACGCGGCGGACCTGTCCGTCGGTGCGGACGCACTCCAGGGCGGCGTTAGTGAGACAGTCCTTGCCACCATCGCGGAGACCTCTCCGGCCGAGCGGCGCACCGTGGCCATCGCGGCCCTCACGCAGCTCGTGGGAGCCGGGATCGTCGCCGACCAGGCGCTCCAACAAGTCGAAGAGGCGCTGCGAAGAGGTCTCGAAGCTCTGGCTAACCTCCCGCTACAGGCTGGGGCGGTAGCCGGTACGGCGCCAGCGGCGGTACGTGGCCAAGCTGGGGCGGCCAGCGCCGCTGGCGGCATCCCTGAGGGTGTACCTGCGGCCGGACGGCCGACCGATCCGGGCAACCCGACCACTCCCTGATCCCTGCCAGCAATCCACAGCACGGCCACTACGTTCTCTCCATGGAAGTCGAGGGCGAGAGGGTGATGCAGTCCGGCTATCGGATGGGCGTCTATAAGATGGTGGACGGCGACTGAGAATCGTGCGCGGCATCAGCAACAACGATACGGAATAGACGTCTCTCCGTACACGCTACTCTGTAATTTGTTTATCGCGGTGCGGGGCGGCGGCCTGGTACCGCTGGCCCGTTTTCGCGCCGTCTACCGCTCCCTCCAGGCCGTTAGAGCTAGGCCCTCACCTCTCGCCCCGTAGTTCCCGCCACGCCCTGTCGTCCAGCGGCTCGGTGAAGGCCGCCGCCGCTTCCTGCGCAGTCCGTAGATTCTCCAAATAGGCGTCACGCCAACCCTCGGGCATGTGCGCCCGAAAATGAGCGCTGTCCATCATCGCCTCGCCTGAGCCATAGCCCATCGCTGTGATATCGCCCATGAAGAAGGTCGCGGGACCGGCGTCCATAACGTTGGCCACCTCACACTCCATCCAGGCGTAGCAACGCTCGAGAATAGGCAGGCCGGCGTCGCTGAGACGGTAGCTGAGGCCGTCCAGCTTGTCCGTGTCCCGCCCGCTGGAAAAACCCAGGGCCCAGATCTCATCCCACTGGTCGCGGCTGGTCAGGTGGAGGATGTAGCGGCCGCTCGCAACGAGCATCTCATGGGTAAGGTGGCCCTTGAAAACGTAGTGGGAAACTCGCTGAGCACCGGGGACCAGGGAGGCGCGAATCGCGCTGTTGAGAATCATTCCGTTCAGCTTGTCTCCGTCGCGCGCCGTAAGAGCGATGATGGGCGAGGATAGATTCTGGAGGATTCTGTAGCTATCCGTTGCGTCCATGGCATTCCTGTCGAGGTTCGGAGCGTCGCGCGAAGATGCGTTCTGCACCGATACGGTCACAAGGTCGGAGGCGGATCGAGTCGCCCTCTCATCTCTCAAGGTCTAGCTTCCCGGCATGCGAAGTGATAGCAAGAGCAGAGGCAAAGGCGCGTGGACGTTCATGGTCATCGCCGTGGTGCTCACGGCCGTGTTCGTCCGGCTCGGCGTATGGCAGCTCGAGCGGCTCGAGGCTCGGCGAGGCGATGGCCTGGCGGCAAGTGAGCGGCTCGCCCGGCCGGCCGTCGACCTCAACGCCTGGTTGGCAACCTGGCGTGGTTCGGCTGACGAATCTGCGGACCTCGTCTGGCGGCGTGTACAGCTTACAGGCCGCCCCGACTACCGCAACGAGATCGTGCTGCGCGGTCGTCTTCGGGATGGGGCCCCGGGGGTTCACGTGGCAACTCCTGTGTTGATCGAGACTGGGGCCAGTGCAGCCGATTGGGGGGAAGCAGGCGCCGAGGCGGTGCTCGTGATCCGCGGCTGGCTGCCGGCGCCCGACGCGATGCGTGCTAACCTCAGAGCGGTCCGGCCGAGTGCAGAAAGTCCGAATGAAGGCGCTCCACCCGAAACCGTGTACCTAACGGGCTTCGTCGTGCCCTCCGTAGAACGTCACACCATCCCTCCGCAGGTCATCGACTTCGAGGGAGAGTCCCATACGGTGCTCGCAGCGTTAGATCTGTCCGATATTCGCGAGGCGCTTCCCTACGCGGTCGCACCCGTGCTCGTACAGAGAACGGACGCTTCGGAGACGGCGGCTGGCGCGTGGTCCGCAGAGGAGATGTCAGGCGGATGGTCGGTGCCGGCGGTTCTGCCCCCGCCGGCCTTCGACAACGGCCCGCACCTCGCATACGCGGTGCAGTGGTTCGCCTTCGCACTGATCTCGCTGGTCGGAGGGATCGCCTTTGTACGACGAAGTCGCTAGTACCCGGCCTGGCCCAAACCCCAGACGTCTGGCCGCAGCGAAGCGGGCGGGCCAATAATCTCGGCATAGATGATGGCCCTCCTGAGCGGGGGTAGCCGCTCGAGGGCCTTCGTAAGGCTGGACAGCTCCCGCCGCTCGCCTTCCCAGGCGTCGCCGACCTGGCGGGGGGCTGCTGTGGCTAGGGCCCTGTCCGGCACGGGTTGTCCGGCGGCGTTGACGGTCGCTACGCCTTCCTCCAGCCGGCGAATCCAGGCCAGCGCCTCGTCGCGGTCTCGCTGGGCAGCGACCCGGCGCGCCTTCTCTACGGCGAGTCTCCCCTGCAGCTCTCGTACCGGGTCGGCACGAGGCTGCGGCAGTTCGTCCGGAGGCCGCGGCAGCATTGTGTTTTCGGGCCGGGAAAGCACGGCGGATGTACCCGCGGATTCTTCGCCTTCGGACTGCGTTTTCGCCGCCTGGATCCGCCGCTGCTCCTCCTCCCAATCGGCGAGCTTTCGCTCCGCGGCCCGCTGCGCCGCCCGGATTCGCTCGGCCAGCGAACCGGTGACGCTCTTTCTCGGACGTGACCCTTTGTTCTGTTTCTTAGCGCCCTTCCTCATGGCCGAAAACAGCCAGTACAGCCCGATCACGATGAAGATGGTGAAGTCTTCCATTACTCTCGCCTGGCCTGACTACTGGTCCACGTCTTCGCCGCTGGCGATGGCTCCCCGCATCTCCGTATCGGCCTCCACGTTTCGGTAACGCATGTAGTCCATTACGCCCAGATGCCCGCTTCGGAGCGCTTCTGCGAGAGCCAGCGGAACCATCGCCTCCGCCTTCACGACTTCGGCCCGCATCTCCTCGACTTTGGCCCGATTCTCCTGCTCTTCCGCCACTGCAAACGCGCGGCGTTCCTCGGCCTTGGCCTGTGCGATCTGTTTGTCCGCTTCAGCCTGATCGGTCTGTAGTTCGGCGCCGATGTTCTTGCCGACGTCCACATCCGCGATGTCGATCGAGAGGATCTCGAACGCCGTTCCGGCGTCCAGGCCCTTGGCGAGCACCGTCTTCGAGATAGCGTCCGGGTTCTCAAGCACCTTGGCGTGGGTTTCCGCCGAGCCGATCGTGCTCACGATCCCCTCACCGACGCGGGCCAGGATCGTCTCTTCCCCGGCTCCGCCCACAAGCCGGTTGATGTTGGCGCGGACCGTCACGCGCGCGACGGCGATGAGCTGAATGCCGTCCTTCGCCATGGCCGCAACATTGGGCGTATTGATCACCTTCGGATTGACCGACACCTGAACCGCCTCGAACACGTCGCGCCCGGCCAGGTCGATGGCGGCCGCCTGCTCGAAGCCGAGCTCGATCGACGCCTTGTCGGCCGCGATGAGCGCGTTGACCACGCGCCTGACATCGCCCCCGGCCAGGTAGTGCGCTTCCAGACCATCCGTGTTGAGGACCAGCCCGGCCTTGGTGGCGGCGATCAGCGGTCGAACGATGCTCGGCGGGCTCACCTTTCGAAGCCGCATGCCGATCAGGCTCCCGATCTTCACGTTTACGCCTGAGGAGATTGCCTCGATCCACAAGCGGACCGGAACGGCCCAGCCGATAATGGCAATGATCAGAATGCTGGCGAACGCCGCGAATATAGCAAAGACTGCCGTCGTATCATTCATTCCTTGATCTCCCGGACCACGTGCTTGACTCCTTCAGACTGCAGAACCTTCACCCTCGCTCCCTCAGCGATCCACGGGCCTTCGGTGACCACGTCAATGCGCTCCTCACCGACCCTCGCGGTCCCGGCGGGGCGAAGGTCTGTCACGGCTATTCCCTCCTGTCCGACGAGGTCGGTTCTGTCGGGAGCCGAAATGTATCCGGTGTCGGCACTTGTCGAGCCCTCCAGGAAGACCCCCGATAGGCTCCGGCTATGCGGCAGATGGCGAAATACCGCGTATCCGAGCGCCGCGAGGACAAGAATCGATATCCCTACGATGCCAGCTGCTTCCATAATTGCCCCAGAGGTTGGAAAAACGCCTACCATGCTGAATGTAGCTGCGGAGAGAACCGCGAGTCCACCCAATATGCCGGCGATGCCGAATCCTGGGATCACAAGAATCTCGGCCGCTATAAGAAGCGTACCGAAGCCCAGCAGCAGGAGTTCCTCGAGGCCTGCCAGATGTACAATCCAGTGTGACCCGAAGAAGGCGAACAGACACAGAAGCCCTATCCCCCCTGCCAGCCCGAACGTGGGCGTGCGAATCTCGATCATCAAGCCGAGGAATCCGAGGCTCAGAAGCATCGGAGCCAGAGCCGGATTCGTCAGGAACCGCACGAGCGCTTCCGCCCAGTTGGGCCTCGGCTCCACGGTCCGCGCTCCTTCCAAGCCGAGTGCGGCGATGAGAGCCTCGTAGCTGTCCACCTCCGCCGTGGCGACCTTCAAATCAACGGCCTCGGACGTCGTTAGCGTGAGCAGACGCCCCTCTTCGATGACACCCTCGATCGCGATGGATTCATCCACCATCGCTTCACCGATCATCGGGTCGAACCCCCGCTCTTCCGCCAGGGCCCTGAACTCCGATCGCATGGCACTGACCATCTTCTCGGATGCCTTCTCCCCGCCTCCCAGGACAGGCGTGGCGGCGCCGATGGTCGAACCGGGAAGCATGAACAGCCGTTCCGCGGACAGCGCGATCATGGCTCCGGCGGACAGTGCCCGCCGGTTTACGAAGGCGTAGACAGGCACCTCGGCGTCGCGCACGTCATCGATGATCTGCCAGGCCGCGTCAATCCGGCCGCCGGGTGTATCGATATCGAGGACGACAGCCGCCGCACCGGACTGCTCGGCTTCCGCGATCACGCGTCCGAGAAACGGCGCCAGGCCGAGTTCGACGGTTCCGGTGACAGGCACCCGCACTACATGAGGCTCGGGCGACTGAGCGGCCAAGTCGCCGGGACCCACGGCCTTCAGAACGGCCAGCCCACCGACCGCCATGACGGAACGAAATAAGCGAGTATCCATGCCGAGAATCTAGCACGCGGGGGCGGCCTGAGCACCTGTCGCAGCGAACGAACCGACGCTAGCTTGATCGGCCCCACAAGCTCGGAAACTCCGAATCCAGAACGCAGTGAGAGGACAACCATGGCTGACAAGCTGATTCAATATCAGGTGGACGGCGGGGTTGGGGTTATCACGATGACCGACCCGCCGGCCAACACATATACACATGAGATGATGCGGCAGCTGGATGAGGCGATTCTTCAGGCCCGGTTCGACGAATCGGTCCATGCGATTGTACTGCGCGGCGAAGGCGACAAGTTTTTCTCCGCCGGCGCCAACATCAACATGCTGAAGACGTCTGATCCGTACTTCAAGTACTACTTCTGCTTGCATGCCAACGAAACACTGAATCGGCTGGAGCAGACGCCCAAGCTGGTCATCGCGGCGCTGAACGGCCACACGGTAGGCGGCGGACTCGAAATCGCCATGGCGTGTGACATGCGCATCGCTAAGCGCGACGGTGGGAAGATTGGCCTTCCTGAGGTGAACCTGGGCGTCCTTCCCGGAACCGGCGGGACGCAGCGCATGGGCCGCATGGTCGGGAAGTCGAAGGCCATCGAGCTTATGGTCGAGGGCCGGACGTTCGACTTCGATGAGGCCATGCAGCTCGGACTCGTCAACAAGATCTTCGACTCCGAGGGCTTCTTTGAGCAGGTGATGGACTACGCCAAGCAGTTCGTCCCGCCCAACAAGGCCTCGCGCGCCGTCGGCAGGATCAAGCGAGCCGTGTGCAGCGGCGTGGAGGTTCCGTTCTCGGAAGGCCTGGCTATTGAGCGCGAACTTCAGCAGCTCCTGTTTCAGGGAGACGATGCCAAGGAAGGTCTGGAGGCCTACATCGAGAAGCGGGCGCCGGCCTTCGAAGGCCGCTGAGTACTCGTGGAGCTTAGAACGCAGCTCCTGGTCGATGGGGAGTGGCTGGAGGGATCCGGCCGCTTCCCGTCGGTGAACCCCGCCACCGAGGAGACGATCGCCGAGGTCGAACAGGCCGGCCCGGCTGAGGTGGATGCGGCTGTCCGGTCCGGGCGAGCGGCTTTCGAGAATCCAAAGTGGCGCTTCCTGAACCCGCACAAGCGGGCCGCGCTGCTCTGGCGGCTCGCCGACCTGATCGAGGCGAACCTGGAGTTCATCGCCGAGACGGAAACGCGGGACAACGGCAAGCCGAATTTCGAGTCGGCCATGGTCGACCTCCCGTTCGTCGTGTCCAACTTTCGCTATTACGCCGGCTGGGCCGACAAACTGACTGGCGAGACGGTGCCGGTCGCTGGGCCGTTCCTCAACTACACGCTCCGGGAGCCGCTGGGCGTGGTGGGTGCGATCGTTCCGTGGAACTTCCCGCTGAACATCGCGTCCTGGAAGGTGGCGCCGGCTCTGGCGTGCGGAAACGCGGTCGTCTTGAAGCCGGCAAGTGAGACGTCCCTCACGGCACTGCTGCTCGGCGAGCTGGCGCTGGAGGCAGGGTTTCCACCCGGAATCCTCAACGTGATCCCGGGCCGGGGCTCCGTGACCGGGCAGGCGCTGGTGGAGCATCCGGACGTGGACAAGATCTCCTTCACCGGATCGACAGAGGTCGGAAAGCTCGTAATGCGCACCGCAGCCGAAACGGTCAAGAAGGTCACGCTGGAACTCGGGGGCAAGTCGCCCAATATCGTGTTTGCGGACGCCGATCTGGACGCGGCTGTTCGGGGGGCGATCACAGGCATTTTCTACGGCAAGGGAGAGGTCTGCGCCGCCGGATCGAGACTGTTGGTTCAGTCCTCGATCAAGGCTGAATTCATGGAGCGGCTGGCGGCCAAGGCCGACGGGATGCAGGTGGGCGACCCCACACACCCCAAGACCCGGCTCGGCCCGCTGGTATCGGCTGTTCAGCGCGACCGCGTGATGTCCTACATCGAATCGGGTGTTTCGGAGGGTGCCTCGGTGAAGGCAGGCGGCAAGGCAGCCGCTGTGAACGGCAAGGGTTATTTCGTCGAGGCCACCGTCTTTGATGACGTGACCCCCGACATGCGAATCGCCCGAGAGGAGATTTTCGGGCCGGTGGTGGCGACGCTTCCGTTCGAGGACGTGGACGACGCGATCGAGCAGGCGAATCAGACCATCTATGGGCTGGCGTCGGGAGTGTGGACGCGGGACGTGGGTAAGGCGCACCGGCTGGCCCGGGAAATCCGGGCCGGGACCGTATGGATCAATACGTATAACCGCTACGATCCGGCATCCCCGTTCGGCGGTTACAAACAATCCGGATTCGGACGCGACCTGGGCGAACATGCGCTGCAGGAGTACATGCAGACCAAGAGCGTCTGGGTGACGCTGGACTGAGCACGGCAACCGTGGCCGACCCGCGTGACGTACTGATAGTCGGTGCCGTGCGGTCGCCCGTTGGGCGGCACGGCGGCAGCCTGTCCACGGTTCGACCGGACGACCTTCTGGCACGAACGCTCGAGGCTCTGCTGGAACGAACAGGTGTGCCGGCGGAGCAGGTCGAGGACGTGATCATTGGCTGTGCGAATCAGGCGGGCGAGGACAACCGGAACATCGCCCGCATGTCAGCCCTCCTGGCCGGCTTTCCGGTCTCCGTTCCCGGACAGACGGTCAACCGCCTCTGCGGCTCGGGACTCCAGGCGGCGGTTTCGGCGGGGCACGCGATTCGGGCCGGCGAGGGAGATGTCTTTGTCGCCGGCGGAGTCGAGAGCATGTCACGAGCGCCGTGGGTCACACTCAAGCCGGATGTGGCTTTTCCCCGGCAGGCACCGACGGTGGCAGACACGACGGTGGGCTGGCGCTTCACCAATCCCGACATGCCGGAGAATTGGACCGTGTCGCTCGGAGAGACCGCCGAGATCGTGGCGGAGAAGAGCGGCGTGTCGCGGGCCGACCAGGACGCGTTCGCGGCCGAGAGCCAGCGCCGCGCCGCGACGGCGATCGAGGCCGGCCGCTTCGACGACGAGATCGTCCCGATCTCCGTCCCTGTCCGGCGCGGTGATCCGGTGGTTGTAGATCGCGACGAGCACCCACGGCCAGACGCAACGCTCGAGAAGCTCGGCCGCTTGCGCCCCGCCTTCCGAAAGGATGGCACGGTTACGGCCGGCTCAGCGTCGGGGATCAACGACGGGGCCGCGGCGTTGCTGCTCGCCAGCCGGGAGGCCGCGCACGATCTCGGACTCACCCCCCTGGCCCGACTTGGCGCATCGGCCGTTGCCGGCGTCGAGCCAGACTGCATGGGACTCGGCCCGGTGCCGGCGGTGCGCAAAGCCCTCGCCCGAGCCGGACTTGAGGCGAGCGATCTCGATCTCGTCGAGCTCAACGAGGCGTTCGCGGCTCAGGTCCTGCCCTGCATTCAGGAGCTTGGCCTCGACCCGGATCGCGTCAACGTAAATGGCGGAGCGATCGCGCTCGGCCATCCGCTTGGCTGCACCGGTGCAAAGCTACTTACGTCGCTCATCCATGAAATGAGCCGCCGCGAAGCGGCAACCGGCCTGGTCACCATGTGCATCGGGGTCGGCCAGGGAATCGCCGCCCTGGTCCACAGGGATCCGGCGGAGGGCTGAGGCCGAGATGAACGAAGCCATGGTGCTCGTGGAAGTCGATGGGCCGATTGGCACACTGACTCTCAACCGCCCGGATCGTCTCAACTCATTTGTGGGAGAGATGAGGGACGAAATCGGCGCCGGTCTGGTCGAGCTCGGCGGGCGGGAAGACGTACGGGTCGTCGTAGTCACTGGAGCCGGGCGAGCCTTCTGCGCCGGAGCGGACGTCCGGTATCTCGCCGAGCTGCTGGAGCGCGGTGACATAGAGGAGGCCAGCCTGCTCGTCGCGGCGGGCGGTACGGTGGTGCGCACGATACGGAGCATGCCGAAGCCAGTGATCGCCAGCCTGAATGGGCCGGCGGCCGGCGGCGGAGCCAACCTGGCGTTGGCCTGCGATCTGAGGATCGCGTCGGACCGGGCCACGATCGGCCAGACGTTCAATCGCATCGGGCTGCACCCCGATTGGGGCGGTAGTTACCTACTCCCACGACTCGTGGGACCGGCGCGGGCCGCGGAACTCGTGTTTCTGGCCGACATGATCGACGCCCAGGAGGCCGAACGGATCGGATTGTTCAACCGGGTGGTCCCACACGACACGCTGGGCGCAGTCACCCGAGAGACGGCGGAGCGGCTGGCCGTGAAGCCGGCGCTGGCGCTGCGCCTGGCCAAGGAGTCGCTGGTTGCCAGCTTGTCCTCCAGCCTCGAGGAGATGTTGGCGAGAGAGCTGAAGGCGCAGAGAGCGTGCTTCGAGTCGGCGGATGCCCTGGAAGGAGTGAGGTCCTTCGTCGAAAAGCGACCAGCCCGTTTCGGACAAGATACGTGAAGACCGAAGGTGTCGTTCGCCGGGCGACGCGTGAGGATCTGGACGAGATCGTGGCTCTATGGTCACACTACATTCGCAGCCACCCCGGTAACCCGGCCTATCGGCAGCTGCCCAGGGACGCTGTGTCCGTCCGCCGGGGCGTGTTCGCCGACCTCATTGAGGGGTCCGACTCGTGTGTGTTCGTAGTCGAGTCTCCGCACGGCGGCCTGGCCGGAATGCTCAGCTGTTTCGTGGAGGGCAACTATCCCTACCTGCACCCGCCCAAGTACGGACGGCTACAGACCCCGTTCGTCCGACCCGAGGACAGGAAGAAAGGGAATCTCCGCCGCATGCTCGGCGCCGCCTACCGCTGGGCCCGTGAGATGGAACTTACGGAAGTTCGCCTGTACACGGGTGCGGAGGCCGAGCGCTCCAATCAGACAGCCGAAGACTTCGGTTTTTCGGCCTTTGAAATTGTTCGCAGGAAGACTATCGATTGGAGCCGGCCCCCTGAGCAGCAGGTCGATTGATGGGAAGCGAACCAGCGGATCACGGGTCAGGCCGCATCGCGGTACTCGGCGCCGGTACAATGGGCCACGGAATCGCCCAGATCGCGGCTATGGCCGGGCACGATACAGTTCTGTTCGATCCGGAGCCGGAGGCTCTGGCCCGCGGCCTTGAACGTATTCAGGCCAATCTCGACAAAGGTGTGGAACTCGGTAAGGTAGAGGCCGACGAGCGAGACTCGGCGCTGGGACGGATCCGCTCCGGCCGGAGCCTCGACGACGCAGTTCGAGACGCGGCGATCGTCATTGAAGCGGCCCCGGAGCGCCTGGAGCTTAAACGCCAGCTGCTGGCCGAGGTCGCAGAGCACGTAGAGGCCACGACTCTGCTGGCTACCAATACGTCATCGCTGTCGATATCGGCGATCGCCGAATCGGTACCCGGCCCGGAGAGAGTCGTCGGGATGCACTTCTTCAACCCCGTGCACATCATGTCTCTGGTTGAGATCGTGCGGGGGGACAGGTCGGCGCACCAGGCCGTCGAGCGCGCTCGAGGCTTGGCTGTCGAGATGGGGAAGACCCCGATCGTGGTAAGCGACACGCCCGGGTTCGTATCATCGCGGCTGGGCGTAACAATGGGCCTGGAGGCGATCCGGATGCTGGAGGAAGGCGTCGCTGAAGCAGAGGACATCGACACCGCCATGGAGCTGGGGTACCGGCATCCCATGGGTCCGCTTCGACTCACCGATCTGGTAGGATTGGATGTTCGCCTCGAGATCGCCCGGTATCTCCATCACGAGCTTGGCGGTGATCGGTTCCGGCCCCCGGCACTGCTAGAAAAGCTTGTAGCCGAGGGACGACTCGGCAAGAAGTCCGGGCGTGGATTCTACGAATGGTAAGCTGAGAGGGCTGGCCTCGGTTGGCCGCTGCTCTCAAGAGAGATCATAGACCTAGGCAGGGTGAATATGAGCGATGTCGTACTGCTGGAGAAGATGCCGGGACACGTGGCGCTGCTGACGTTCAACCGGCCCGAAAAAATGAACGCGCTGAATTCAGCGGTCCGAAAGGCTCTCGTAGCGCACCTGGCGGATCTCGAAGCTGATGCCGATGTGCGTGTCGTCGTGCTGACGGGAGCCGGCGAGAAGGCGTTCATCGCCGGGGCCGATATCGGTGAGTTCAAGGACAGGGCTGCGGTCGAACAGTACCGCTCCATGCAGCAGGGAAACATCTACTCGGCCATGGAGGATTTCTCGAAGCCGATCATAGCCATGATAAACGGCTATTGCCTCGGTGGTGGCTGCGAACTGTCTATGGCGTGCGACATCCGGATCGCGTCCGAACGAGCGCGTTTCGGACAGCCCGAGGTGAATCTGGGCATCATCCCGGGCGGCGGCGGGACTCAGCGACTTCCACGGCTCGTCGGAGAAGGCCATGCCATGCGGCTCATCCTGAGCGGTGAGATCATCAAGGCCGACGAAGCGCTACGAATCGGGCTCACGGACGAAGTCGTGGCAGCTGACCAGTTGAGGGAACATACGCTGGAGCTGGCGGGCCGAATCGCGTCAAAGAGCCCTTTGGCGCTGCAGGCCGCAAAGGAATCGATTCTCGCTTCCCGGCGCATGCCCCTGGACGAAGGGCTCAAGTTCGAACGAGCCTGGTTCGCCCTCTTGTTCTCGACCGAGGACAAGGACGAGGGAGTGGAAGCCTTTCTGGAGAAGCGGGAGCCCACCTTCACGGGACGCTAGGCAGGCAAGGCCGAGCCACGTCTAGGCCGTGACGATGCTCACTGTCTTGCGGCCGCCTCGCACCGTGGCGAATAAGACGTGTCCGTCCGTAAGAGCGAAGAGCGTGTCGTCGTTCCCTCGGCCGACATTACGGCCGGGATGGATCCGAGTTCCGCGCTGCCTCACAATAATATTACCCGCCCTGACGCTCTCGCCGCCGTAGCGCTTTACGCCGAGGTACTTCGGATTACTGTCGCGTCCGTTCCGGCTGGAACCTACGCCCTTTTTGTGTGCCATCGGACCTAGTCCTCGCCTCGTGCCTTGATGGCCTGCTCCACGTCACTCTTCAGGACGCGCCCACCCTTCCCGCTTCCATGCACGGAAGCCAGATCGAGACCGTGCTCTTCAGCCAAGGTTCGGGCCGTCGGTGTTACGTCGATGTCCGTCGAAACCGGAGCCTCCGCAGTTGCCGCGGCTTCAGCCGTCGGCTCAGCCGTCCTCGGCTTCGAGGGTTTCGCTGCAGGCTTGCCGGCCTTGGGCTTCGCCGCTGCCTTCGGCTTCCCGCTTCCGAACGTGATGTCGAGCACGCGAACGTCCGTATAGCCCTGCCGATGCCCCTGCTTTTTTCGGTAGCCCTTCCGGCGCTTCATCTTAAAGACGACGATCTTCTCGCCCCGGCCGTGTCCGATGACTTCCGCCGCTACGGAGGCCCCGTCCAGCGCAGGTTGGCCGACCATAACATCGTCGCCATTCTGCGCCAGCAGTACATCGTCGAACGTAATTCGGTCGCCGGGTTCCGCTTTCAGAGTCGGAAGCCGGAGTGTGCACTCAGGCTCGGCTCGAAACTGCTTTCCAGCTGCTTCAAATATTGCGTACATCTGTGGTCGATGTCCGGTACTTTGAGGGTGCGTCAGAAAACTATCCAGAGTTGGATAGCATAGTAATGACGCGTGTTTGTGTCAATCGATAGTCAAGGCGTAGCGTACCTGCTGGTTACGTCGGTGTCTGCAGGCGCCGCGAGCAAGCGGTACTCGTCGTGTCCCATGAGGGGATCGTCACGAATATCCAGCTTAAGGCCGCTTGCCTTGCCCATGTCTTTGAGAAACTGCGGCTCCTCCTCGAGTAGGTACAAAGCCACCTCCGGATGCGCCCTAATGGTCAGATCGCGCTTTTCGCCGGCTGAGGCAGCTCTGCGGATAGCGAGTTCGAGCCTGCGAACGATCGTGTCCGGCGCCAACACCCGGCCTGTCCCGCCGCAACTTGGACAAGGGTTGGTCATCATCTGCGACAGGCTGGGACGTACGCGCTGCCGGCTCAGCTGGAGCAGGCCCAGCTCCGATATGTTGAAAACTTTGGTCCGTGCCCGGTCCCGACCGAGGTGGCTCTTCATCTCGTTTTGTACTCGCTCGCGGCTGTCGAGCTCGTCCATATCAATGAAATCGCAGACGATAATTCCGCCGATATCGCGGAGACGGAGCTGGCGGGCGATCTCGGCTGCGGCCTCGAGGTTTGTGCGAAGAATGGTCTTGAGCGGATCCTTCTTGCCCGTGTACCGCCCCGTGTTCACATCCACAGCGACCAACGCCTCCGTGGCTTCGATCACTATGTGGCCTCCGGACTTCAGCTCCACACGGCGGCCGAACGTCTTGGCGATCTCCGCCTCAATCCCGAACTCGTCGAATATCGGCACGTCTCCGTCGTACAGCCGAACTCGCTCAAGCAGCTCCGGGCTCACCTGCCCGAGATAGGAACGGATCTCGTGCTGCAGGGACTTGGAGTCCACCGTCAACAGATCCACCTTCTCGCTGAACAGGTCGCGAATGATGCCGGACGTGAGCTTGGCCTCCTGATGCAGCAGAGCAGGCGCCTTCATGCCATCAACCCGGGCCTGCACCTTGTCCCATGTCTTTCGCAGGGATTTCAGCTCCTGGGAAAGAGCGTCCCGCGTCAGCTCTTCGCCGACGGTCCTGATGATGACGCCACCGTTGCCCTCGCCGAGGAGCTCGCGGGCCATGACGCGTAGCCGGCTGCGTACGTCACGGTCGTCGATCTTGCGGCTTACTCCGACGTGGGTGCTGCCCGGGATGTATACGGCGAAGCGGCCCGGAAGAGATACCTGCGAGGTGACCCTCGGCCCTTTCGTGCCGATCGGCTCCTTGGTGACCTGGACGAGCATCTCCTGCCCGCGGGTCAATTGATCCTGGATGGGAGGATACTTTCTCGAGCGGCGATTTCGGCCGCCTCCGTTGTCGTCATCCTCATCAGGTTCGGCAAGATCGGAGACATGCAGGAAGGCTGATTTCTCAGTTCCAATATCTACGAAAGCCGCCTGAATTCCAGGCAGGATGGCTTCGATCCGGCCGAGGTACAAGTCGCCGACCATTCGCTGGAGGGCGACGCGTTCGTGCATCAGCTCAACGAGGCGCCCATCCTCCAGGATGGCTACACGCGTCTCTTGGCCGACCGCGTTGATAACTAGCTCGCGGCGCATTGTGTGTGTCCTGCGCCGGTCGGTGGCGTGCCACGCACGTCAGGACCGGACGCACCTTTCGTTCAAACGTGGTCGACCGGCGCAGCAGCGCCGATCACAGTTCCCAGACCGGTGGTACGGGGTCCGGTGACCTCCGTACGCGCCGGCTTCTTCGTTGCCTAGTTCGCCAGTCCGGCAAACAGCTCACGAGCGATAACGATCTTTTGTATCTCGCTCGTTCCTTCGCCGATCTCGGTGATCTTGGCGTCTCGCATCATTCGTTCGACCGCGTATTCGCGGGAATACCCGTAGCCGCCGTGCAACTGCACGGCTCGAATGGCTACGTCCATCGCACATTCGGAGGCGAACAGCTTGGCCATCGACGCTTCCAATTTGTACGGCTTGTCGTTCGACTTCAGGTACGCGGCATGGTACGTCATCAGGCGTGCTGCGTGGATACGGGTCGCCATCTCAGCCAGCATGAACTGCACGCCTTGAAACCCACTGATCGTCTGGCCGAACTGCTCGCGCTCGCCTGTATACTTGATCGCAAGATCGAACGCTCCCTGGGCAATCCCGAGAGCATGGGCAGCCATTCCTACCCGGCCACCGTCCAGTGTATCGAGAAACACACTGAATCCGCTATCTTCTTCGCCCAGCAGATTCTCCTCCGGAACTTCTACATCCTGAAGAATGAGTTCCCGGGTGTCGGAAGCGTTCCAGCCCAGTTTCCGAAGTTTCTCGCCGGATGTAAAGCCTGACATCGGCTCCAGGTCGTCCGAGTGCCCAAAGCCTAGCCTGCGGGCCTCATCCAGATCACACGTCTCCTTGGTCATGAGAAACGCGCTGATTCCGCGATTCCCCTTCTCCGGTGACGTGAGGGCTCCGATTACAAACACCTCGCCGACGCCCGCGTGCGTGATAAACGTCTTCTGGCCGTTGAGCACATAGCGGTCTCCCTTCTTGACCGCTGTCGTTCGCATCCCCCCGGCATCAGAGCCCGACCCAGGCTCGGTTAGTCCGAATCCTCCGATGACAACCCCGGAAGCGAGCGGAGTCAGGAAGCGTTGCTTCTGGTCATCGGTGCCCCAACGAAAGATAGGCTGGGCCGCAAGAGATGTATGTGCGCCGATGAGGATGGAGTGGCTGGCGTCGCACCTTGCCAGCTCTTCGACTGCCACCACAGCGGCGAGCACGTCCATCCCCGCTCCGCCGTACTCCTCCGGCCACGGAATACCGAACAGGCCGAGTTCGGCCATCTTTGCCGCATTGTCCCACGGAAATTGCTCCTTTTCGTCGAATTCCGACGCGACGGGGGCAACCTCCGTCAGAGCGAACTCACGCACCATTTCCCGCATCATGTGATGATGGTCCTGGAGATAGACATCCAAATCAGTCATGTGGTCTTGGTGAGTTCAGTCTGTATATGCAGCTATGCGTCCAGTGGCCGAAGCTGATCGACGGGGCTCAAGCTATGGGAATCTGGGAATGGACGAAACAACGTAGTGGGATAGAAACGGCCGGCCTCCTGGCTCCGAAGACCGGCCGATGCGCTAATTGTTTACGGGATAGTGACCCCGGTTACAGCGCGCGCTCGTACTTCTCGAGCCATACGAAATCGAGATCGTCGGTCCGGGACAGGTATACTGAACCCACGCCGAAGGTGACGAGTTCGCGGCCTTCGGGAAGAACGAGTACTCCGATTCGGTCGCCCGACGGTCCGAACACGTCGAACGTCGCGGGACTGCCGGCGGGCGTGTTTCGCTCGACCCAGGCATGTCCGTCCGGTGTCACCGACACGGCGCCTCCGCCTGCGAACGCGGGCATCGTTTCCGGCCACTCGAAATCGCCGGCATCCGGCTGAGGGGCCCCGGATCCTCCTCGCGAAAGCGACATTCGGCGCTCGCCGTTGTCGATCGTCATTCCGATCCGGAGGCCGCCCCCGAGAGCCGCGACCCAGCGGTCTTTCTCGGCTTTGCGCACCCGAACCGGATCATAGTCCACAGGTGACCCGCGCTGGATGCTTCCATCAGGCCTCACCCATTCGAGGTGATAATCGGCGCTGCGGGCGATGGCCACACTGCCATCAGGGGCAGCCGCCCACGAGTCTTCAGCCGAAAGGGGCACCGGCATGATCATGGTAGACCGGTTGTTGGGGCCGCCCGAGTTGTTCGCCTTCATGTCGGGCCGTTTGATCGCCGCTATCGTGTCGGCGCTCGAACCATCGGCTGCCAACCGGACCACGGTGCTCGAATCCGGTATCCCGCCGCCTGGCCGCATGCCGAAAGGCTGGAAGTAGATATTGGCGTCCGCGTCCACCCCCCTGGGAATGACAATCATCGGGGCGCCGTTCGCCTCGCGGCTGATCGGCATGGACTCGCCAAGCTCGCCGTCGGCGGATATCACTGTCAGTCGTGCGTTGCCGAGATCTACGAGCAGGGTTTCGTCGTTCTCGCCCCAGGGAAACAGCGCATCGGGCTGGCCGTGCTCACCCGGGCCCTGCCCCTTGCGGCCGATCTGCTGGGCCGATGCTAGCTTCGCGTCGAGAAGCTGGACGGTCTCTTCCAAGCCATCTGATACGATCACTCGGCCGTCGGATAGCTCCCGGAGGCCTGACAGCATGCTGAACGGCTGGTCGTACGCAGCCACCGGTTCGCCGAGGACCTGCGGAGTTATCTGTGCTGATACCCGCCCTGCTGTCGCCAGGCCGAACAAGGCCACCGCTGCGCCTGCGAGCAGCCATGGTGATCCAACTAAGGTCCGTTTCATCCAGGAATCTCCAGATTTGAAAGTGAGCCTGCTGCTATTCTTGATGCGTGGGGCGTCCGCGGCGTTGCCTGCCGGGATCGCGTGGGTCGATCTAAGCGTCTCGATCGCACGAGTCGCAGTTTTCACAGGCAGGCGCAGCCTCACCGAAATAGCCGGCGATGATCGCTCTCCTGCATGTCGCGGCGCACACATATCGCTGGATCCACTCCAGCCGTTCCAGAGCACGCCGCCGCTGTGACAGGTGGAAGAGAGGCGAAAGGCCAGCCCGTTTGATGGTCGCCCGGGCCGGGATCAGGGGCCAGCGGCCGCGAATCCGGCGCAGTTGCCATTCGAAATCGTCCGGAAGCGAAACGAGCATGCAGCTCGAGGCGGTTCCGTCTCTCCCCGCCCGGCCCGCCTGCTGAACGTATGCCTCCAGAGAGTCCGGTGCGCCCAGGTGGCAGACCGTTCGAATGCCGGGATGGTCGATGCCCATACCGAATGCACTGGTAGCGCATAGCACCTTGTACTCCCCGGCCAGAAAGCGGCTCTGTATCAACGTGCGAACCTTCGGGGGCAGTCCGGCATGGTATGGCGCCACCCGTACGCCGGCCGTTCGGACCGCCTCCGCGAGTCGGACCGAGCTCCACCTCGTGCGTACGAACACGATGGCTGCCCCGGGGGAATCCGCGGCCACCCGGACGGCGCGCCGCAGCCCAGAGCGTGCTCCTGCGGCGCACTCTACGGCCCACGACAGGTTGGGTCGATTTACGCTGGCGACGAATTCAGCCGGACCGCGAAGTCCCAGGCGCCGCGATATTTCGGTCCGTACGGCGGGCGTCGCGGTGGCGGTAAACGCGGCCGCCGGAATGCGCTGGCCGCCTGAACGACCGGCTGAATGGCCCCGTGACCGGGCGGCCCGGAGGAAGTCGAGGAATTGGCCGATCCTGAGATAGTCGGGCCGAAAGTCGTGTCCCCACTCCGCGATGCAGTGGGCCTCGTCGATTACGATTCGCGAGAAGGACGCCGAACGGGCGCACCGAACAAATTCGGGGTTGGCGAGGCGCTCCGGCGACACGTACAGCAGCCTGAGTCTGCCCGCTGCCAGATCCCGGCCGGTCCGGTTCCGCTCAGCCGCCGTACTGGCGGACGTGATAGCGGCCGCCCGGACCCCGCGGTGCGCCAGGCCGCGCACCTGATCCTGCATCAACGAAATGAGCGGCGACACCACGAGGGTTGGACCAGTAGCCAGAAGCGCCGGCACCTGGAAGCAGGCCGACTTTCCGCTCCCCGTCGGAAGCACGGCGAGTACATCGCGGCCTTCGAGCATGGCCTGAACAATGGGGCGCTGCGACGCGCGGAACCCGGAGTGCCCGAACACTGCCTTCAGTGTGTGCTCCGCTTGTGTGATGTGCTCCAGCCGGTGCATACCGCATATTCACCAACCGGTTCAAGCCATTATCACCGGGGCACGAGCGGCCGGCTGAGAGGCGCGTGCTCGGTACGGTCTCCCCAGACCACAACCGAGGCCGTAACCACGGCAGCGAGAACGAAGCCCGCCAGGACAACCAGGGGCGTGGCGAGGCCCAACCGCAGGCCTAGAAGGCCTTCTCCCGTCTGCCGAGGGAAGTAGTCGAGCCACGCGATCAGAGTGGGAATAGAGGCGAACATGGCGGCCTTGGACACGAAGTTTCGGCCCGGAATGCCGCCATACCATATCCCGAGGACAAGTCCGAGCACCGGACCCAAGAGTACCCGGATGGCCCAGCCGCTCGTATCAAGCTGAGGGTCGACCGACGTCCGAAGCAGGCCAAGAAGGCCGCTCTCTAGCGCTACCCACGTAACAGCTCCGTGCGCCAGCCCGCCAAGCAGGCCGCCAAGCAGGCCAAGCGCGATCCGTGAACTGAGGTCCAGCGGACCTTCAATCTCCGGACCGTGAGCCGCAGCGCCGAGCGATACGGCTAGCGCTACGAGCCCGCCGATCGCCACCAGTACACCCGCCGCGATGCCGGACTGTGATCCATCGCTGAACAGCAGTGCCGCGCCGACGAAGCAGCCCAGCGCGATCGCACCTGCCCAATGCGGCCTGAGTGGCCGGCGGATTCCGGGATCTGGCGTCTCTTGTTCCATTTCTCTCCTGGAGTAGGTCTGGCTGACTAGCGGTCCAGAAACCGCTTGATGCCAACCTGGCAGTCCGGCGTGAGTCGGGCGAGTGCATTCACTTCGGCTCCGGCGCGAATCGCGTCTTCAAAGCTGGCGCCTTCGACCTGATACAGAAGCCGTTTGGTTAGGCTGAGGGCCGATGCGCTTCGTGCCGCCAGCTCACGAGCGGTCTCCAACGCCCGAACCTCAAAGCTCTCCGAATCAAATACCTTATTGACGAGACCGTAGGCCAGAGCCTGAGAAGCGCTGATACAGTCACCCAGCGCCACCAGTTCGAAGGCTCGTTTCTCGCCCATGGACCGGCGAAGAATGGCCATTACCATGGCCGGAACGAATCCCAGTCGGACTTCGGGGTAGCCGAACTCAGCATCGAACGAAGCCAGAACGAGGTCGCACGCCGTGGCTAGCCCGCACCCACCCGCGAGCGCCCGGCCGTGTACGGCTGAGATGACCGGTTTGTCCATTCTCCGGATCTGGATAAACAGATCACCCAGGGCATCGGCGTCGAATAGGCTGGCGATCACGCCTTCCTCGACCGACGCCTGCACCTCTATGAGATCGGCTCCGGCACAGAAGTCGGGCCCTTCGGCATCCAGGAACACAACCCGCACGGCCGGATCGGCGTCGGCCTCGCTGAAGGCGGTTTCCAATTCCGCAACCAGGAGCCTGCTGAGCGCGTTTCGCCGATCGGGATTGTTGAGCGTGATGCGCGCGATGCCGGACTCGCCTTCGACCTTGGTTCGAATCTGGCTCCGCGTCATTCTCCGCCTCCTGACACTCCACGCTTCAGTATCCTTGCCGCCTCCCCTATGAGCTCCTCCGGCAGTTCCACTTCCATTCCCAGAATGGCGGCGCCAAAAGTCTTTCCCTGCGCATCGAGCATGAGAGAAACCGTTCCCCCGCCCCCCAGCGATTCATGGAGCAGGAAGTTGAGAGCCTTGAGATTAGGCAGCTCGAATCGCTCCACGGGGCCAGCGCACACGGCGCTAAAGTATCGCTTTACATTATCCGAAGTAAGTTGTTGCTCTAAAGCGTAATATACGTCTGATGTCATGGCAATCACACCCACGTTCGCGGTGTCTCCTTTGTCGCCCGATCGTGCGATGGCTACCTCGCGCAGCTGCACCTTCACGCCTCACCGACTTCCACTTCGAGCTGATCCTCGACGACATTCCGGTCGATCAAAGCCGGCCAGTACGCCATGACCTCCTGCACCCGCGGACGACCGCCCGCAAATCCGGTCACGCTGGGTGGACCTGCCAAAATGAGCGGTGCAAGCTCCCGGGTAAAACGATCTACGGCCTCTCGGTCCGGGCCGCGCACACCGACCCGCATCTCGACCTCGGGAAGATCCAGAGGATCACCGCCTGGAGACCTGCCCACACAGGCTCCGGCGCCCACGAACTCGGTTCGAATCTCGTCGAAGGACAGCCCCAGCCGATCCAGGCGGGCGCGGAGGATCTCGTCAGCCCGGCGCGCCTTATCGAGTGCGTCCGGCCACGCGTAGGTCAGAGCGCCTACAGCCTTGTACCCGTCGCGGTACGCCATCGACACCTTGAGCTGATCGGTCCGTTGCCGTCCGCGAACTCCGAACACGCGCACCCGGTCGGTGCCATCCTCTTCCAGCTGGATAGTGGAAAAGTCGGCTACGCAGTCGGGCGTGATGTACTCCTTCGGATTACCCATTTCGTACACTAGCTGCTCCGTAACCGAAGCCCAGGTGACGCGGCCGCCCAGGTCCGAGTGCTTGGTCACGATGAAGCTGCCGTCCGCGGAAGCCTCGATGATCGGATAGCCCGGCGCGACCAGATCGATGCTGCGCCAATCGAACTGCGAATTGCCGCCGGCCGCCTGGCAGCCGCACTCGTTGATGTGGCCTGCCACAACGCCCGCCGCGAGCCGGTCCCAGTCGTCTTCCCCCCAGCCGAACTCGAACGCTAAAGGCCCGTAGGTGAGGGCTGTGTCGGTGGACCTGCCGGTGATCACGACGTCCGCGTCCTGGCGCAGGGCTTCAACGATCGGAACCGCGCCTATGTAGGCGTTTGCGCTGACCAGCCGGTCGCGGACACCCGCCAGCGCTTCGCCGGTTTCCATGTTCCGCAGTTCGTGCCCCGCCACGAGAAGCTCGTCCAGCCTACCCATCAGGTCGTCGCCGCGCACAATGGCGATGCGTAGCGGCCGCGGAAGGTCCAGCTTGGCCAGACCCTGAGTCAGCGCCTGGCGGCAGGCTTCCGGGTTCACGCCGCCAGCGTTGCTGATCACGCGGACACCCTTGGCCAGCAGATCGGGAGCCAGGTCGAGAATGAGCGGAACGAAATCTCTCGCGTATCCCGCGTCCGGATCCTTGTCCTTCTGCTTCTGGAGGATCGACATGGTGATCTCGGCCAGATAGTCGAGCATCAGATAGTCGATCGGCCCATGCCGGACCTGTAGCTTGGGCGCTTCCTGCCAGTCGCCCCAGAACCCCTGGCCCGACGCGACCCGCACCGTCTTCGCCTGCCCTGCGACCTGATCCGTCACGTGCCGGGCGGGAGGTTGAATGTACCGAGGTGCGGCCCAGGATTCTGCAGGGAACATCGAATGGCCAGGTCGAGTACCTCGCGCGTCTGCTCAGGCGTCACGATGGCATCCACAAAGCCGCGCGCCGCCGCGTAGGTCGCTTCCATCTGCTCTTCATACGTCGCGCGCGTCACCTCCATCTGGTTGATCGTCTCCTCGTCGAGTTCGGTTCCTTCCCGGGCCGCTTGGTCCAGCTTCGTCCCATACACGGCTCGGACGGCCGCATCGCCTTCCATTACGCCCATGCGTCCGGTCGGCCAAGAAAAGATGAAGTCCGGGTCAAATCCCTGGCCCGCCATGGCATAGTATCCGGCGCCGCTCGCGTGGTTGGTGGTGAGGACGATCTTGGGCACCCGCGCCGTGGCCATCGACTCGACCATTCGGGCGCCGGCCCGAATGATTCCGGAGTGCTCCGCGTCAATCCCTACCATGAAGCCGCTCACATCTTGAACGAACAGCAGCGGTGTGCGGTGCCGGTCACACACATCCATGAAGTACGCGACCTTCTCAGCCGTGTCGGTATAGACGATGCCGCCAAATTTTGGCGGGCCCGCTTCCGCCCGGAACATTCCGCGCCGATTGGCGATCACACCGATGCGGCGGCCGGCCAGTCTGGCGACGCCGACCAGCATCTCGGGCGCGAAGTCCGCCTGGAACTCTTCGAATCTCCCAGCGTCCAGAAACGTGTCCAGAAGATCCTCGACCTCATATGGCTGCCTGTGGTCGGGCGGCATAAGGTCGTAAGCGTCGGTAGCCGGACGGAGTGGATTCGCGGGCGTGTCCTCGGGCGGGATGGCGACGGCCGGAGGAAGGTCCGCGACCAGATCGCGCAGCTTGGCGAGACAGGCCTTGTCGTCGGGGACGCGAAAGTGGGCCACGCCGCTGTCGCGGTTGTGGGTCAGAGCGCCGCCTAGCGCCTCGGATTCCACATCCTGTCCGGTGGCGCCTTTAACCAGGTTCGGCCCTCCCAGGCCCATGAAACTGGTGCCCTCCACCATAATGATCTGGTCAGACAGCGCCGGCAGATACGCACCGCCCGCTATGCACTGGCCCATGACAGCCGCGAGCTGCGGAATGTCCAGGTAGTGCCGCATGATGGAATTGTAGTAGAAGATGCGGCTGGCCCCGTATTTTCCGGGAAATACGCCGCCCTGGTAGGGAAGATTTACGCCGGCCGAGTCCACCAGATAGATGATGGGAACCCGGCACCGCATCGCGATTTCCTGGGCCCGAAGAATCTTGGTTATCGTTTCGGGCCACCAGCTTCCGGCTTTTACCGTGGCATCATTGGCGACCACGACCACGACCCTGCCCGCCACTTCTCCTATTCCGGTCACGACACCGGCCGCCGGCGCCTGACCGTCGTACTGGTCGTGCGCCACCAGGAGTCCGATTTCGAGGAAAGCCCCGCCGGGATCCAGCATAAGCTCCACGCGCTCACGGGCAGTCAGCTTACCCTGGGCATGCTGGCGCTCGATGCGCGCCTCGCCTCCGCCAAGCCGAATCCGGTCCTCTAGCTCGCGTAGCGGGTCTACGAGCTGCTGCATGCGGCCGGGTGCGGCGGGCATCAGTCCTTCGAGCTCCGATGCTCGTGGACCCAGTCGCGGATGTAGGCGATCGCCTCAGCCGTCTTCGTTCCGGGCCCGAACAGACGGCCCACACCCATGTCCTCGAGCGCCGCCATGTCGTCGGAGGGAATAATGCCGCCGCCGGTGACCAGAACATCTGACATTCCCTGTTCGCGCAGCAGGTTCACGACGCGCGGAAAGAGGGTCATGTGCGCTCCTGAAAGGATCGACAGCGCGACTACGTCTGCGTCTTCTTGCAGCGCGGTGGTGGCGATCTTCTCCGGGGTCTGATGAAGGCCGGTATAGATGACCTCCATGCCCGCATCACGAAGGGCTGCGGCCATCACCTTGGCGCCCCTGTCGTGGCCGTCCAGGCCAGGCTTGGCCACCACGACGCGTATTCGTCTGTCCGCCATGCAGTGATCTCAGAGAAAGGGCATCGAACCGCCTCCACCTGCCGGTGCGGACGGAGAGCGCTGAACCCCGTAACTTACGGTTTGGGACGGCTTACGGGCAACAAAGTCGCGTGAGACGATGGCTGCCGCGAGCTAGAAGGCGACTGGTTCGTGAAACCTGCCGTACACCGCGACTATGGTCTCCCGAATCTCACCCAAGGTAGCGTACGCACGAACCGCGTCGAGCACCGCGGGCATGAGGTTTTCGTCCGCCTGGGCGGTGGCCGTCACTCGTTCCAGGGCAGCCTCCACCTCCGACTGGGACCGCTGCGCTCTGACCCGCCCCAGGCGTTTGCTTTGCGTTTCGGCCGCCTCGTCTCCGATGTGTAGGATTTCGATCTCCGTTTCAGCCGCCTCGGAAAACGCGTTCACACCGACGATCGTCTGCGCACCGCGCTCTACCTCAGACTGGAAGCGGGCTGCCGAGCTAGCGATCTGGCTCTGAAAATATCCGGACTCGATTCCTGCGACGACGCCGCCCAAATTATCGATCTCGGCGAAAATCGCCTCGGCCTCCGCCTCGAGTTGATCCGTCAGCGCCTCCAGATAGTAGGAACCAGCCAACGGATCGATGGTGTTGGGAACGCCCGTTTCGTACGCCAGGATTTGCTGCGTGCGTAGTGCGATTCGAACCGCGGCCTCTGTAGGCAGGGCCAGGGTCTCGTCCATGGCGTTGGTGTGCAGCGACTGTGTGCCCCCCAGGATGGCGGCCATCGCCTGATAGGCGACCCGGACGATGTTGTTGTGCGGCTGCTGAGCGGTCAGTGTGACTCCCGCCGTCTGTGCGTGTGTCCGGAGCCGCCAGCTGGCCGGCTTCTTGGCGCCGTAGATATCGCGCATGTGCCGGGCCCAGATTCGTCTCGCCGCCCGGAACTTGGCGATCTCTTCGAAGAAATCGTTGTGCACGTCCCAGAAGAACGACAACCGCGGCGCGAAATCGTCCGGGTCCAGCCCGCGGGCAACGCCCTCTTCGACGTATGTGAAACCGTTCTTCAGCGTATAGGCCAGTTCCTGGACTGCCGTGGCGCCAGCTTCTCGAATATGGTAGCCGGAGATCGAAATGGTGTTGAAACTCGGTGCGTGGACGGCGGACCACTCGAAGATGTCCGTAATGACCTTGAGCGCCGGCTTGGGTGGATATATCCAGGCGTGCTGCGCCATGTACTCCTTGAGAATGTCGTTCTGGATCGTCCCCTGAACTTTCTCGAACGGCACACCTTGACGCTCCGCCGCTACGAGGAGAAAGCAGTACAGCATCATGGCAGGACCGTTGATCGTCATCGAGACGGATACCCGGTCGAGCGGGATGCCTTCGAACAGAGTTTCCATGTCGGCCAGACTGCAAATGGCGACGCCACACTTCCCTACCTCACCCTCGCAAAGCGGATCGTCCGAGTCGTAGCCCATCAGAGTCGGAAAGTCGAAAGCGACCGACAGGCCGGTCTGACCGCGTTCCAGGAGAAACTTGTAGCGTTCGTTGGTTTCCTGTGCCGTCGCGAAGCCGGCGAACTGCCGCATCGTCCAGAGCTTGGTCCGGTACATCGTGCTGTACGGCCCTCTCGTGAACGGATATTCGCCCGGGAAACCGAGGTCGTTCGCGTAGTCATCGGCGGCCGTGTCGAGCGGCGTGTACAGCATTTCAATCGGAATGCCGGAAACGGACGAAAAGTCCACATCGTCCCGAGTCGGGATCGAATCCGCTTGCGCCTTCCACCTGGCGAACGGTGCTTCGAGTCCTTCCTGGTCGCGGTCTTCGGGCTGAGTCATTCTTCGTCCGTTTCGTAGCTCGCTTGCAGGTCAGCCAGGAGCCGCCAAGCGATTTCATATGGTGAAGAGTCAGGTTCGGTGCCGTCGGCGCCTCCCGCTGCAGCCCAGCGCCGCCATACTGCGTCGGCCCGACTGGCCGCGGCTCGCTTCAAGACTTCCCTCACTTGTTCCATCCATGAGCTGCGGCGGCGCGACTCCAGGGTTCCGCTCTCGAGAAGCCACTCGCGGTGACGTTCGATCTGGTCGACCAGCTCTGGAACACCCGCCTCGTCGGTCCCTACTGTCTTTAGAATCGGTGCTGACCAGCCGGGATCCTCCCGGTCTTCCGGCGCGTTCAGGTCCACGCCGTGCTGGCCCGATCCGCCAACGCCGCCACCCCCGACGGAAGCCAAAGCCCTGGCTACCTGAATCTCCTTGCGGATCATGTCTGCGCCGGCCCGGTCCGCCTTGTTGACGACTAACACGTCCGCCACCTCCATGAGGCCGGCCTTCATGGCCTGAATGCCATCACCGGACTCCGGCACCAGGACCACAACCGTCGTGTCGGCGGATGAGGCAATCTTAAGCTCTGATTGGCCTACACCCACGGTCTCGATGAGGATCCGGTCGAATCCGAACGCGTCCATCACATCCACCGTCTCGCGGGTCATGGCGGCCAGTCCGCCGTGCGCGCCGCGGCTGGCCATCGAGCGGATGAAAATGTTCTCCTCTGTCGCGAGCCCGTCCATGCGGATGCGGTCCCCCAGGAGGGCGCCGCCCGTAAACGGGCTGCTGGGATCGACCGCGACGACCCCTACACGGTGACCCCGGTCCCGCAGGCGGCGCGCGATGGACGCCGTGAGGGTAGACTTTCCGGCCCCGGGCGGCCCGGTTAGTCCGATCCGGTGTGCCGAGCCTACCCGATCGTGTAGAGCATCCAGGAGCGCTTCAAAGCCCGGCGTTCGGTCCTCCACCTGGCTGATGCAACGAGCCAGCGCAAGCTGATCGCCCTCCGCAAAGCGGCTGACGAGTTCGCGCTGGCTCTGGCTCAGTTCATCGGACACGGTCTCGCTCATATGCCGCGAAACTGCGCCGCATCCTGGGGACGGGCAAGCCGGCCGGCACAGGAAAAGCTGTGTTTTGCGGCCGGTTACTGCGTTCGCACTATCACCATCCGCGGATTCGCAGTCGAGGCCAGATCCGCCCCCGTGTTCGACTCGAACCGGATTCCGGTCCCGCCGGACGCCGACCCGCCCGTGAGCCGAGCGTACTGCGCCGTCCCCGTGAACAGACTACCGGCCCAGTTTCCGCCTGCGCTCAGTGGGCTCGTTGCCGGTACCAGACCGTATCCGAATCCGAGCATTCCGCCGCCAGGAGGCACGGTCAGCGAGAAGCTGTCATACAGATCCAGCATGTCCCACGACGTGAGCGTCAGCTCGGGACCGAACGAAGTGAGATCGGTGCGTCCTTCCGCCGCCAGCATGGCCGACCATTCGGCCACCAGGTCCGCGAACGACGATCCGGTCAATGCCTCTATGTTGGCCCGGTTGTCGAGGTTAGATCCCTGGATGATCGACCGGGTAAACGCCGCCTCCGTGCCAGGCGTCGCGAACCGATCCAGCAGGTAGCGAACGAAGCTCCACGCCGCCCCCCGCATACGGAACGTGCCGTTCGGGTCCGAAGCGCCCGGATCCATCTGCTGAAGGAGCGCGGCGGTGTCGGACGGCGCCTGCAAGTGCAACGACAGGTTCAGGAAGTTGCCGGCGTACCAGGTTAAGAATTCGGGCGTCAGGCCTCCCACCGTGGTCGAGTTGAGGTTTGTCCCTGGGAACAGGCCCAGCGCGGCGTGCCCGTTAACCTCTTCAGCAAGGTGGGAGAGGCCCTCGTTGAGCCACACTTCGAACGCTCCGCCGTTTCCGATCTGTGCGTTGATCAGATGTTGGAACTCGTGCCCGATCGTGTTGCTGGCGAAGGTGCGTACAGTGGAGGCCGTCAGTGAGCCGCACATGCACTGGTTGTAGATCCCGCCCGGATCAGGCACCACGATGTAGAACATTTCCGCATCGTTTCCGAAGCCCGATACCAGGTCGCCCCCGCAGAAGAACCCGGCAACGAAACCGAGCAAGTAGTCACCCGGGGTGAGCGCGTTCACGGCCGGCGTGAACAGAATAATGATCCTCTGGTTGTTATCGATGTCGGCCGGCGTGCCGAAATAGGCCTCGTTAGTGGCGAACGTGATCGTATCGAACTCCGCCGCGATCGAGTCATACTGAGCGGCTGAGAAATAGCCTCCCCCACCCACCGTGTCCTCGAACACGGCTGCAGCCGTACCGACAGATACGGCGACCGCGCGCACGTCGGGCTCTGAGGTGCAGGACACCGAGAAGTCGAGACTATCCCCGACAGACGGCGGAACCTGCGAGAACAGCCCGAACGAAGGCTGTGCTTTCATGTACGGCCGCAGCGGCGCTTCCATCTCTCGCATCCGCATGTCCCACTGATGCTGGACGGCGCGCACCGCGAGCTCGGGTGGCAACCGGCCACCAAGCAAGGCCGAGCTGGAGGCCGTGGTGACGGTCACCGGTAGCCGAATGGATGTGAGCGGACCTCGGCCGTTCGCCTCCAGGTTCACTCCCGTGAAGACGAATCCGGCCGGCTCGACCGAGGCGATCACTTCGTACTCCGCTCCGGCTGAGTGGGGCGGGAGATAGGCGCAGCCGGCGGCCGCCGGGCCGCTCAGCAGCACATGCTCGCCCACCGCGAGAGACAGCTCGCTGGCCGGCTTGATCTGCTGGTTGACGGTCTCGCTGTCGGGACCGACGATCACCTGCACCGATGCCGCCCGGCGCGGCTGACACTGACTCAGAAGGTCCGGCAGAGTGATGGTCAGCTGCGTGTTCGTCGCGGTGTTCACCGTGGCGGCCTCGCCGTCCACGAGTACAGTGTTGTTGACAGCAACTGAGCTGAAGCCGGTTCCGGTGATAGTCGCCGACCCTCCCTGCGTCATCGTATCGGGCGTGATCCCCGTGATGCCGAACAGATCCTCGCTTCCTCCCGATGCCGTGGCGGAGAACGGGACTGAAGCGCTTCCCGCCGTCGCCGTCACCTCATAGGTCCCGTTCTTGTCTCCCAGGGTCAAGGTCGTGGATGCCTGTCCCTGCGCGTCGGTGGTGGCCGACGCAGCGCTTATGAACGGGGAACCCGCCGAGCCGCGCGTGATGGCAAAGCCGA
The DNA here is from genome assembly GCA_036476995.1 of Gemmatimonadota bacterium. Classification (GTDB taxonomy): domain Bacteria; phylum Gemmatimonadota; class Gemmatimonadetes; order Palauibacterales; family Palauibacteraceae; genus JAZDDE01. The sequence continues at coordinate 32,444 of JAZGCO010000068.1, read as the reverse complement.
CGGTCTGCCCGACCAGCGCATTACCAAACTGGTCCATCACCGTAGCCACAAACGGGCTGGGCAGCGTAGCGAGCACGAGGCCGGACTGCCCGTCGCCGGACGTGGCCTGGATCGTGGTGGCCACAGGTGTCTCCGCCGTGGCTGTGAAGGTCGCCGACGTGCCGGTAATCGCCGCCTGGACCACGTATGTGCCGGCCGCTGAGCCGAGCGTAAGATCGACCGAGGTCATGCCATCGGCCGCCGTCGTTCCACTGGTAGCGCTGAGCGAGGCGCCGGCGCCCGACGTGATGGACCACGTCACCGAGACGCCGTTGGCCGGGTTCCCGGTGGAGGTGCTTACCCGGGCCACCAGAGAACTCGGCAGCTGAGCCCCGGTTGCGGCCGTCTGGTTGTCGCCGCTCGCCGCCGAGATCGTGTTGTTGGTCCCGTTCGGGGGAGGCGGAGCCGTCGGACTGCCTCCGCAGCCGCCAACAAGAAAGGCTCCCGAGAGGACGATCAAACCGGCGCGCAGTGTCTTCATGTGCGGTTTCCGTGGCTTTCGGTTCGTATTGGCGCGACCGATGGCATGACCTCCCGCGTCGCACTCTCTGCCATGCATTGGCTACGATCCTGCATTCTCAACCCTCCTCCAGTGACGGGCAAGTTCAGTGCCAATCTCCGGGCTTCATGACTCAAACCAGCATCACACTCGCCAGGCCGAGGAGTAGCAGCAGTCCTATTACGTCGGTAATCGTCGTGACGAACGGAGAGGACGCTACGGCCGGGTCCACGTCCATGCTCTCCAGCATGATCGGAATGAAGGCCCCGAGGAACGACGCGATAACCAGGCTTCCCCACATGGCGAAGAGCACCACCAGCCCGAACCGAAACCCCGGAACTTCCGGCAGCAGAAAGCCGAGTAGAGCAGCCACGACGCCAACCACCAGGCCGTTGACCATCCCTACGGCGAGCTCTTTGCTGACCACCTGCATGCGTTCCGAGAGCGTCTCATTGGAGAGCGCGATACGGCGAATCGTGACGGCAAGCGCCTGCGTGCCCGCGTTACCCCCCACCCCAGCAATCACCGGGATGGCGGCGGCCAGAATGATGAACTGCTGGATGGTGGCCTCGAACGCCACGACTACCGAGGCGGCCAGGGCCGCTGTAACAAGGCTGGTCAGGAGCCACGGCAGACGGCTCCGGATGGCATCGCCGGTGGAACCTCGCAGCTCCTCTTCCTCCGAAACAGCCGCGAAGCGCAGGATGTCTTCGGTCGTCTCCGCTTCCAGCACATCGATCACATCGTCGAACGTGACTCGGCCCACCAGCCTGCCCGACGAATCCACTACCCCGATGGCGGCCAGGTTGTACTTGGAGAGCGTGCGGCTAACATCCTCCTGGTCCATATCGACATGCACAACCGCTGGCGCTTCCTCGAGCAGCTCCGAGACTGGGGCGCCCGGATCACCGATCACGAGACTCTGGAGCGATACGACTCCGCTCAAAAAGTTGTGCGCATCTACGACAAAGATCGTGTAGAAGTCGCCCGCCTCGCTGGCCTGACTGCGCACGGCCTCGATCGCTTCACCGGTCGTCAGGTCGGCGGAGATCGCCACGATCTCGCGGGTCATGATCCCGCCGGCCGTGTCCTCGGCATAGTGGAGCAGGCGCTCGATATCGCTTGCTTCCGACTGCGACACCTGAGCCAGGATGCGTGCCTGCTCTGCGGGATCCAGCTCTCCGATCAGATCCGCGGCGTCGTCATCCGCCATGTCCTGGACGATTTTGCCTATACGCTCCGGATCCAGCAGGGCCAGCAGCTCCGCAGGATGCTCCGCCTCATCGACCTCGGCCAAGACGTCAGCCGCGACCTCGGCCGGAAGCAGCTCCAGAAACACGACACGCTGCGCTTGCTCCAGGTCCTCGAGGAGCTCTGCAACATCGCTGGGATGGAAACCTTCCAGGAGGCCGCGCAGTTCGTTCAGGGCGCCGGATTCCAGCAGCCCCCGAACTCTGTCTCGCGTTTCGAACCGCCGGTCGGTCGACTCGCTCACACCGCTACCTCCCCGTCCTGGCCGGGAACGGCGACGCCGATGGACAGCACCATCTTCACACCCTCTTCGACGGTCATTTCCAGGCGCTGAACATCGTCGCGCGGTAGGAACAGGAGGTACCCGGACGTTGGATTGGGTGCGGTGGGCAGGAACACGCTCACGGTCGGACTACCGATGAACTCCTGAACCTCGTCGGGTGCGTGGGCTGTCTCGAATACGAGCGCATAGGAGCCGAGCAGGGGATACTCGATCAGGCCGACGGCGCGGAATAGTTTCTCGTCACGTTCGAGCACCGCGCGCACGATCTGGGAGGAGCCGCTGTGGATCTTGCTGGCGAGCGGGACTCGGTCCAGGACCGAGTTCCACGCCCACAGGGCGCGGCGGCCGAGCGTTTTCTGAGAGACCCAGCCCACCATGACCACGATCGTCAGCAAGGCCACGAGGCCCAGGCCCGGAAAAGAGCGTCCGGTGATAATGGTCAGATAGCGGCCGAGAATCGGATCCAGTTGCTGGAACAGCCACAGCAGAACGCCCGCCGTCACACCAATGGGAGCGATCACGATAAGCCCCGTGATCAGGTACCGGCGCAGGCGCTGCATCAGCTTGGCGCGAGTCATTCGTTCAGCCTAGCTGCGGCCGAGGCTCTTTAGCAACCGCTCCTGCAGGCGGAACATGTCTGATTCCTCTCTGCACTCGTCCGGGTGATCCAGGCCAAGGGCGTGCAGTGTTCCGTGGATCACGACGCGCAGGGCCTCTTCGCGATGTGGAACGCCGTGAGCGGCCGAGTTGCGGCGAACTTCTTCTGGAGACAGATAGACATCGCCGATCAAGCCGTCTTCATCCCCGAGGGAGAACGACAGTACATCGGTGGTCCGGTCGCGGCCCAGAAACCGCAGATTCATGTCCTGGATCTCGTCGTCAGGGAGAAGCGTTATGGACAGCTCGCCGCCAAGGTCCGGGGCTACAGCTGAAAGGGCCAGAGCGGCCGCCGCCTCGATGTCCTGGCTCCACTCCGTCCATTCAGGCCACTCGCCGATCCGGTTGAGGGTCAGCTCGACCTTCGGCCCCAGTTCGGGCGTCAGCCGCTGACCTTCCCGCCCGTGGCGGTATCACCCATCCCATGACTCTCGCCGATCCCGTTGTCGGCAGTGACTCCACCAGGATAATCGATGCGGCGGTGGTACAGGCCGGTGAGGATACGGTCGAACTGAACCTTCACCTTCTCCAGGTCTGCCAGCGTAAGAGGACACTCGTCCAGCTGCCGGGCCCGAATTCTCTCGTCCACGATATGATCGATCAGCTCCCGGATACTCTCGGGGTTCGGATCGCGGAGCACCCTGGACGCCGACTCCACCCCGTCGGCCAGCATGACAACTGCCGTTTCCCGGCTCTGGGGCCGTGGACCGGCGTACGCGAAGTCGCCCGGATCAAGATCCACCGCCCCTTCCTCGCGGGCCTTACCGAGAAAATACTCAATGGCCATCGTCCCGTGGTGCTCTCGGATAAAGCTCTGAATGGTCTGCGGAAGCCTGCGCTCGGAAGCCAGCCGCACGCCCTCGCTGACGTGGTCTCGGATGATCGCGGCGCTCCTGGCGGGCGGAAGTCGGTCGTGCGGGTTTCGGCCTGCAGGCTGATTCTCGACGAAGAAATGCGGCTGCACCATCTTGCCGACGTCGTGGTAGTAGGCTCCGACTCGGGCCAGCACCGGGTTCGCACCGATCGCCACGCAGGCAGCCTCGGCCAGGTTCGCCACGTTTATCGAGTGCGCGTGGGTGCCGGGCGCCTTCAGGGACAGGTCGTGCAGCAGTGGCCCGTTGAGATCCGAGAGCTCGAGCAAGGTCTGGTCCGTCGTCCGCCCGGTGATCCGTTCGAGGAGCGGCAGGGCGGCGCCGATTGCTACCGCTGTACAGATCGTGGCATTGATGCTTCCCCAGAGGAATGTCTGCCACACGGTGGACACGGGAAGCGGGCGGATACCGGCGATGGCGGCTCCTGCCAGCAGATAGGCGACGGAGATCCCCGCAATGACGAACCAACCCTGAGTGCGCCGCCGTATGCCGCGAGCTCCAATCGCCGCCGCGCCGCCGCCGGCGATCATGAGGAGCGCGACGTCGAGTCCGAAGAACGCCATCTGCCCGGCCACCAGAGCCGCCGCCAACATAACGACCACGAGTGCAACGAGTCCGTCGTACAGGATGCCGATGTTCAGGGCCAGGAACGCGATCGGAATTAGCGCCTGGCTGGCGGAACCGGCCGCGATCAGGCTGGCGACCACCAGCACGAGCACGAGATGTCCCATCACGATGGTCACCGCCCGAACATCGTGGTACATCTCGGGCCGGTAGAAAAGGAGAACGAGGGCTACTCCTCCGACCAGGAGCAGGCCGTACAGAACGCCTCCGCCCAGCGCGAGCACTCCGCCCGCTCCGCTGGCTAGACCCCGCTGGACGAGCTCGTTGTTGTAGGCCCGCAGGCGCTCTGATTCGGGACGCCCAACACGTTCGTGCGCGGAGATGAGGCGCTCGCCTTCGAGAAAGAACCCGGCAGTCGTATCCACCGCGGCTCTGGCTTCACTCCGAGCCATCTCCGTGGCGCTGCCATCGTGGACCAGGCTCGGCTGGGAGAACCTCACCAGCAGGTTCTGGTACAGCCGGAACACGTCAGCCCCGGCAGAGCTGGGGGCCAGCGCCGCTGCGGCCTGAAAGAATTGCCCAACCGTTACTACCGAATCCCGATCCACCATGAGATCCGCGGCGCGGGTCTTGACTACGATCCGGCTGGTCGTGATTCCCTGCATGTCGAGCCCGGGCGCTACCCCCGACGGCAGCATGGATGCGTATGCCAGAGTAAGCGCTTGCCTCAACTCGGACCGTCGTCCTTCGTCGGCCAGGTACGAAAGCTGCGCCCCCGTCGTCTCCATGCCGATAGACCTGAGGTAGCGCTCAACCCCAGCTGAGTCCTGGCCGGCGCCGGTTCCCGCTTCGCTCAGCGAATCAAAGAACTGGTTGGTGCGGTTCACGGCCGTATCCACCGCCGCGGTGTCCAGCACGAACACGAGAGGCACCCCGAGTGCAGCCTCGGCGCGTTCCGCCTTGAGCCGACTGGGAGACTTGGGGACCACGAAGTCGAAGGACGCGATCACATCATCCGGAGCGACCATCCCTTCTTGCAGAGCGACCGCGTCCGGTACCGGGACGCGCGGGAACAGGAACGGTAGCAACAGGGCGATCCCGACGACCAGAATCACTCGATAGCCGTGGTGAATCACCCGAGCCGGCATGGAGTCACCCGGAGGCCGGTTGAGAGCCCGAAACGCGTGAAGCACGGCCGCCAGGGACGAGTCAATTCTTCCCACTACCCGTCGTCTCCTTGGTCGGCGTAGGCCCGGATGATGTCCTTTACAAGACGGTGGCGAACCACGTCCTGTTCGTTCAGGTATACGAACTCTATTCCCTCAATGGACGGAAGGATCTCCTCAATCTCCAGTAGGCCGGAATCATCCGGACTGGCCAGGTCGATCTGTGTCTTGTCGCCGGTGATGACCGTACGGGAATTTGTTCCAAGCCTGGTCAGAAACATCTTCATCTGCGCCGTGGTCGCGTTCTGCGCTTCATCCAGGATCAGGAACGCATCGGACAGCGTTCGGCCTCTCATGTACGCGAGCGGCGCTATCTCGATCATGTTGTCGTCAATAGCGCGCTGTATCCGGTCCGCGGGGAGCATGTCCTGGAGAGCATCATACAGGGGGCGGAGAAACGGATCGATCTTGTCCCGGATGTCACCCGGAAGAAATCCGAGTGCTTCACCCGCCTCGACCGCTGGCCGGGTCAGGATGATCCGGCTGACCCGCTTGCGCACCAGAGAATCGACCGCCATCGCGACGCCTAGATACGTTTTCCCCGTGCCTGCCGGCCCGATTCCGACCGCGATGTCGTTGTCCCGAATTGCCTTGAGATACGAACGCTGGCCCGCCGACCGCGGCCGAATGGTTCGCCGCGCTCCCGGGAGCGTTACCGCCAACTCATCGTCCGCCACTTCGTCGGGGCCGGCGTCACCGGTACCATCCGAAACCGCCTCGGTCAGGAACCGCTCGACATCCGCCGGACCGAATGATCGCTCGAGGCGGGCGAGCTTGATCATGCGCTGCGCCACCGGCTTGCATCGGGCAACCGCCTCGGGCTCGCCCGACAATATGAGGTGGTCGCGGCGCATGATGACGCGGCAATCGCCCAACTTGGCCAGCGTCTTCAGATTGACGTCGTTCACGCCGGCCAACAGGAGCTCGTCGGCGCCCTCACTGGGCAGACTGTGCTGAACCGCCGTCGTTTCCCGCGTCTTGTCGCTCATTCGGCCTGCCGAAGGCTAAGCCCGAGTTCCGCCAATCCAGCCTCGTCGATCGCCGATGGGGCGCCTTCCATGAGCCCTCGGGCCGCAGACGTCTTGGGGAACGCGATCACCTCGCGAATCGAATCGGCCCCGACGAGAGTGGCCACCAGCCGATCCAGACCCAGCGCGAACCCGCCGTGCGGGGGCACCCCGTGCTGAAACGAGTCCAGCATGAATCCAAACCGGGCCTGTATCTCCTCGTCCGACATCCCGAGGGTCCGGAAGATAGTTCTCTGCAGCTCGGCGTCGTGGCAGCGAATGCTACCGCTCGCCAGCTCCACACCATTGAGGACCAGATCGTAGGCTCGCGAGAGCTGCTCGTAGGGCCGCTGCGAGAGAGTATCGGGATCCGGGTCCAGAGGCATGGCAAAGGGATTGTGGCCGTACGTGGGCAGGCCCGTCTCGGGGTCCGGATCGAACAGAGGAAACCGGGTGATCCAGGAGCAAGCGAAGCCGTCGGCCACGGCGCCGAGCTGCCGGGCCGCGTAGCGCCGCAGAGCATCCAGCGCCGGTCCCGTCTCAGCGTCGGGGCCAGCGACGAGAAAGAGCAGATCGCCTTCCTCAACTCCGTGTTCCGTACGCAGTTTCTGCGCTACGGCGTCATCTACGAACCGAGCCGGAGCCCCCGACCAGGCCTCTGCCGTTCGCTTGAGCCACATCGCGCCCTTGGCCCCTGCCGTCTGCGCCATGTCATCGGCTTCGTCCAACTGACGCCGGGACAGAACTGCTCCGCCCGGTACTCGCAGACCACGTATTCGCCCGCCCGCTTCACTCGCCGAATCGAATATTCCGAACCCAATGCCGGTCAGGGAGGCGGTCAGGTCTTGAATGCGCCACGAGATGCGCAGGTCAGGTTTGTCGGACCCGTAGTATTCCATCGCCTCGGCGTAGGTCAGCCGCTGGAAGGGGACATCGAGGTCGACCTGCAGCGTTTCCTGGAACATACGGACCAACATTCGCTCACATACGCCGAATACGTCGGGTTCCTCGACGAAAGACATCTCGACGTCCACCTGCGTGAACTCCGGCTGCCGGTCGGCGCGCAGATCCTCATCTCGCATGCAGCGCGCCAATTGATAGTATCGATCGAAGCCCGCCGCCATCAGCAGCTGTTTATAGATCTGCGGCGACTGAGGCAGGGCGTAGAACTCGCCGGGGTGAACTCGGCTAGGAACCAGATAGTCGCGCGCTCCCTCCGGTGTGCGGCGAGTCAGAAACGGAGTCTCGACTTCCAAGAAACCTTCTTCGTTCAGTGCCGCTCGAGCGGCGGTCACGGCGCGGTGGCGGATCTCGAAGTTGTGCAGCATGTGAGGCCGGCGAAGGTCGAGGACCCTATGCCGAAGCCGCAGTTCTTCGGCCGGCAGCGCCTCTTCCGGCGGCACAGCTACTAGGATCGGGAGTGGGGCAGCCCTGGATAGCAGCTCGAGGGTCTCCACCTGGATCTCCACCTCGCCGGTGCGCATGTCGGCGTTGACCATCTCAGGCGGACGAGCGCGGACGGTGCCGCTAGCGGCCACAACGTCTTCGGGCCCGAGTTGGCCAGCCAGGGCCAGGGAATCTTCCTTGGTCCAGTCGGGGCGAAACGACAGCTGCACGAGCCCGGCCCTGTCTCTGAGATCGATAAAAAAGAGTCCACCGAGGTCGCGTCTGCGGTGGACCCAGCCTGCCACTCGAACCGGCCGATCCGTCCAGGAAGCGGCCAGGTCTCCGCATCGCAAGTCGCGCAGTGCGGTGGCCGAAGCATTCCCGGCGCCGGACGCGGTCGGAGAAACGGTTTCAGTCAAAAGCGGGTTTGATCCTCCTGGTCTTCCGGAACGGGGTGGGCTGAGCGCCGCCGCCATATGAGCGCACGGTCTGGAATGCCTGACAAGCGGGGTGACCCGGATCCCGTGCACAGGTGCATAATTGCCGGCCCAAGATACCCCGGCACTTGCGGGCCAGCAAGCAAGTCGGCAGCGTTTGAGGGCGTAGTTTTCGGGTTTCTTCCAGTTCGAATCGGGCCGTTTTGCAGCGCCCGCTCAAAGGGTCATCTATGACGCCACAGCCTCTTCTGGGTCTCTCTCCCGCAGCCGCCAAGGAGTCCCTCTCGGAGTTCCTTTCAGCCTGGGGTGAAAAGCCGTACCGGGCTCGACAGGTACTGTCGTGGGCGTATGAACTCAGAGCGGCCTCCTTCTCAGATATGAGTTCCATCCCAGGCCCGCTCAGAACCGCGCTCGCGGAGGAGTACTCACTGACGCCGCTGAACGAAGCGTTCTCGGCCCGATCAAGAGATGGGACGCTCAAGCACCTGTGGGCACTGGAAGACGGAGAGCAGGTGGAATCCGTTCTCATCCCTGTCGAAGGACGCGTCACGCTGTGCATCTCGTCGCAGGTGGGATGCGCGCTCGCCTGCCGCTTCTGCGCGACCGGCATGTTCGGCTTTAGGCGTCAGCTCAGGGCGGAGGAGATCGTGGCCCAGTTCAGACAGGCGGACCAGGCATCGCGCGCGGTGTTCGGGCGGCCCGTCTCGAATCTCGTGTTCATGGGGATGGGTGAGCCCTTCGCCAACACGGAAGCGGTCCTCGCTTCACTGTCGGTGATTCACGGCGGTTTCGGACTCGGAGCTCGCCGAATCACGGTGTCTACCGTGGGTCTGATCCCTGGCATTCGGCAGCTGACCGGTCGCCCTGAGGCCTTCCGACTGGCAGTTTCTCTGCACGCGCCAAACCACGAACTGCGAAGTTTGCTTGTCCCCGTGGAGCAGCGCTACCCGCTACCGGATCTGTTTGAGGCGCTTCGAGACTATCAGAGGATCAAGAAAAGGCGCATCACCTTCGAATACACGCTCATCGACGGCGTCAACGATACGGTGGACCTGGCGCGGCAGGTGGCGGATATTTCTACCGGTCTGCAGGTGTTCGTGAACCTGATCCCGCTGAACCCGGTTCCGGGAATCGACTGGCGCCCCAGTCCGGCGCAGCGGGTAGAGAGGTTCCGGGAAACCCTCGAAGACCGCGGACTTCCGGTCGCTGTTCGGCAACCCCGCGGACGGGACATCGCGGCCGCGTGCGGGCAGCTGCGCCTGGAGCGCGACGTTGCGGCTGCGGCAGGCTAGCGGCGCTCGGCGAAGGACTTCCAGTCCCGGCCGAGAATCACGGTGGCGTCCAGACGCAGATACGGCCGCGGCTCCGTTACAACCGGAGGGCCTCCCAATGAGTCCGCCACTTCGGCGGCGGCCCCTGCGTGGCCGCTGCGGTCGAAAACCGTGGTCCGTTCGTGATCGAACCGCCTGGCGTTACCGTACGTTTTGACGTCGAAGCCCATGGCCCGCAGCCTATCGGCTACCTGCGCTGCTGCACCCTTATCTCCCGCCCCGTTCAGAACCTCCACCGCGATTCGGTCTTCCAGACGGACCCGGTCGGCCGTTGCCGGACGCCCGGGAAACACCCCCGGAGGCCGGCCAGCATCGAGCCGAGCGTGACGCCACTCCAACCAGAACGAACCAACGAGCACACCGACACTGACGAGCACGGCGACGACCAGAACGGTATGGAGCCTGTTTTTCACTGCGCTACCAACCGGTTCCAATAGTGAATTGACTCGAGCAGGACTTCGTGGCCGTGAGCCAGAACGCGATCCACCCGGAGCTGAATTACTGCGGCGAGCACCGCGGTTCGCTCTTCCGGAAGACTCGCTCTCAGCGCGGCTCGCTTCTTCCTGCTGAAGGTGCGGCCGGGTTCCAGATAGTCGGCCATGTACAGATAGTCAGCCAGGTGTCCGAAGTCAGGGTGTCCGGTTGAGTGAAACGAAATCGCCAGAAGAAATTCCTCGTCCTCGACACCATCTCGGCGGAGGCGCTCGGCGCAGGCTGGACCATGCAGCAGCGTTGCCGGCCAGCGTCCCGCCACCAGCTGCTCCAGCTCTTCGGGCTCGGCGTCTTTCAGCGCATCGTGTAGGCAGCCGGCCGCCTTCCAGCGGACCACTTCGTCGAACGGCAGATCGAGAGCTTCCGCCCAGTCTCCCATGAGATCTGATACGCAGCGCACGTGTTTGAGCCGTTCGGGAGTGCAGCGCGTCCACGCGGGAAGCTGCCGCTCCTCGCCTGCCTTCCGAATCAACGGATGGAGCTTCACAGGTCCGGCGGACCCCCGAGCGGCGTGTTGTCGATCAACCGCGTGGAGCCGACGACCGCCGCCACTGCGCACACGGAGCGGGCTCCAGCCATGGCGCTCTTATCGAGAGACTCCGGGTCTACCACCGCCACGTACTCAGGCTCAAGTCCGGCCGTTTCCAGCACACCGGCCACCGCCTGCTGAAGGCGCCCAGCGTCAGTTTCGCCGTCGGCGAACAGGGCGCGGGCCGTCCGAAGGCTGCGGGACAGACCCAGGGCACGGGTTCGGTCTTCGTCACTCAGGTACACATTACGCGAGCTGAGAGCCAGACCATCCGATGCCCGTACAATCGGCGCCACGTCGAGATCAACCGGAAGCGCCAGATCCCGGCACATGGCCTTGATCAGCACCGACTGCTGGAAGTCCTTTCGCCCGAACACCGCAGCCGACGGCTCGACGATCTGAAACAGCTTGAGCACTATAGTCAGCACGCCGCGAAAGTGGCCCGGCCGGCCTTCGCCGCACATCGTATCCGCCAGCGGACCGGGATCCACCCAGACCCGCTGCGCCGCCGGGTACATCTCATCCTCCTCCGGCGCGAAGATCAAGTCGGCGCCGCGAGCCTCGGCCAACTCGATGTCACGCGCCAGATCCCGCGGATAGCGGGAGAAGTCCTCGCCGGGCCCGAACTGGGTTGGATTGACGAAAATCGATACGCAAACCCGATCAGCCAGGGAGCGCGCCCGATCGATGAGGCTGAGATGGCCCTCGTGCAGAGATCCCATCGTGGGGACGAGGACGATCGACGAGCCCGCCCCTCGAAGGCGGCGGGACAGCCCTCGCATCTCGCGGACGGTACGCAGAACCGGCAGGCCGCCCAACATCTCGCGGCTCCGGCCCGCGCCCTCAGTCGCCGTAGGACTCTTCGTCAGAGGGATAGTCACCGTCTTTCACCGCCCTGATGTAGGTGTCTACCGCTGACCCGACTTCCTCCGCCAGAGAACCGAATCGGCGGAGAAACTTGGGGGTGAATCCGGGATTGAGACCTAGCATGTCCGGCAGCACGAGGACCTGGCCGTCGCACGCGCTCCCCGCTCCGATTCCGATGGTCGGAATGTCTACGGCCCGGGTAATTTCCCCGGCAAGCTCGCTCGGGACCAGCTCGAGGACGAAACTGAAACAGCCGGCTTCAGCCAAGCCCGCCGCGGCATTCTTGATGATATCTGCTTGCTCGGCGCCGCGGCCCTGGACGCGGTATCCGCCGAACCGGTGCAGCGCCTGCGGAGTAAGTCCGAGGTGGCCCATCACCGGAATGCCCGCGTTCACCAGGGCGCGAACGCGACTCAGCGTACTGGCGTCGCCCCCCTCGAGCTTAACGGCCTCAGCACCAGTCTCTTTGAGAACGCGGCCGGCGTTCCTAAGCGCGTCTTCGTCGCTGATCTGGTAGCTCAGAAATGGCAGGTCGACCACAAGGAGAGCCTGCGAAATAGCGCGCCGCACGGCTCTCGAATGGTGAATCATCTCGTCCAGCGTAACCGGCAGTGTAGAGTCGTATCCAAGGATAACCTGCCCCAGGGAATCGCCCACGAGGACGACATCGACCGCTGTTTGATCCAGGAGACTGCCGAACAGGTGGTCATAGCAAGTCAAGACCGCGATCTTTTCGCCGCGATCCTTCATGTCCCGAAGAGTTCGGGTCGTGACCCTGGGTGCCTTTGGACTCGGGGCGCTAGACACTCTGACTCCATATCAGGGGTTAGGCCGGCGGACGGGACGTCTATGAATACAATTTGGACACTCGACGCACCACCCACGAAAAGGCCACGATGACGATTCGGCACGACTCGGTGCTAGTGCAGGCTCTGGCGCGGGAGATAACAGCGCGGTGGAGTGGATCCCCGGTTGCAGGGCTCCACCTCGCGCCCGAGCAGCGACGCGCTCAGCTCGTATTCAAGGACGGCTCGGCTCTACTGGCGTGCCTGGAACAGGGTGCGGGACACATACTCGGCCAGCAGGGCGTGGACCCGCCGGCAAAAGGGCGCATGACGTTTGCTCGAAAGGGACTGCGCTTGGCCCGTGCCGTGGCGCCACCTGACGAGCGTGTCCTAATGCTCGAACTGGCGAACGAGGACGGGGAGCTACGATCCACCTTCGTGTTCGAGTTGCAGCCCCGGAAATGGAACGCCGCCTACGTGACTGCCGGCGAGGGATTGGTTCGGGCGGCCCTCCGCCAACAGACGCGAGGCGACCGGACGCTGATCACCGGCAAGCCCTACTCGCCGCCGGCCAGCCAGCGCTCCTGGGCCGAACATCTCCCGTCCCCCGAGGAGTGGGCGGCCGGAATCGCGGGATTGGAGCTGGAGAATCGGCGAGCGGCCGTCCTGGCGACTGTGTCGTACATGAGCGGCCTGAACGTGGACGCCGTGCTGGGAGCGGCGATGAGCAGTACGGAGCCCGATGATGACGAGCTTTCGGACGCCTACGGTCGCTATGCGGAACTCCGGGCCTGGGAGCCCGGCTCGGCGTGGCTCGTGGAGACTCCGGCCGGACCGCAGCCTTATGTGAGTTGCCTCGCCGATTCGTCCGCAGAGAGTTGCGGTTCGTTGCTCGAAGCGATGAGCGCGGCCGCGGTGCGTGGTGGTCCCGCCGGAAGCCGCCCTCTCACCGACTGGCGTGCGCTCGACCAGTCGGGAGAGGCTGCGAACCTGGAGGCAGCTCTACAACGGAAGCTCCGGCGCCTGGACCGCCGGCTGGCTGCGATGCGACGTCAGCTGGAGGCGGGCGGTGGCAACGAGCTCAGACAGATCGGCCACTTGCTACTGGCGAAGCAACATGAGATCGAACGCGGCGCGGCCGAGGCCAAACTCGAGGATTTCGGCGGCGAAGCGTGCACCATCGAGTTGGATCCGGCTCTCAGCGTGACAGACAACGCTGCTCGTTTGTACGAGTCCGCCCGCCGCCGGGACCGAGCCGTCCAAAGGCTCCCGGGCAAGATTCGGGGCGACGAAAAGACTGTGGATCGGCTGCAGAAGGCTCTTGAACTTCTCGCGACCGACGGAGTCAGCGAGACGGCGTGGAAGCTGGCCGGAGGCCACGCGCCAGACAGCCAGTCGAGTAGCGCCGACACGGCCAGTTTGCCGTACCGCGTCCTGCATACGTCGAGTGGCCGTGAGATACGCGTCGGCCGATCGGCTGGCGGCAACGACGATCTCACGTTTCATCACTCGTCACCGGAGGACGTTTGGATGCACGCCCGGCAGGTTCCCGGCGCGCATGTAATCCTGCGCTGGGGCATTAGAGATCAGAACCCTTCCCGGCGCGATCTACAGGAAGCGGCCGTCGCGGCGGCCTGCAACAGCGACGCACGGCACAGCGGAACGGTAGCCGTAGACTGGACCAGGCGAAAATACGTACGGAAGCCGCGCAAGGCGCCACCTGGCATCGTCACTGTAGAGCGTACGAAGACGCTGTTCGTCTCTCCTGATCAAACCCTGCTCAAGCGCCTGGCGGCCGAACCGGATTTCTAGCCAAGAACCGCCAGCGCGCGCTAGCGAAGGAGCAGCAGCTTGCCTGACTGTGTTTGTCCCCCGAACCGAAACACATACATGTACACTCCGGAGGCAGCCTCCAGGCCCCCGGCCAGCCGTCCGTCCCAGGTCGGCGTCCGGAGCTGAACCCCGGGATCAGTGGCGATCCGCTCCCGCAGCATCCGGCGTCCGGCCAGATCGTAGACTTCGAAGAGCAGTTCGCTGCCCGCGCTTCGCTCTGAGGCTGGTAACGAGTATGGAAACGTGATCGAGCCTGACCCGACCCGGAGAGGGTTCGGGAACGGAGCCAACGCCTGGAACTGGCTGCCCGTGACAGGCGGCTCAAGCTCGGTGGCGCGCAGTTCGGCCAAGCGATCGAGCGCCGCCTGCTCCGTATCCGCCACGAGCAACCAGAACCGGAGGAGCGCGCTCTCGCCGGGCTGCAGATCGAACGGGCCGACACTCAGCATGGCAGCCCGGTCGTTGGCCGTTCCCGCTCCCGGAAGACCCGCTGTCCCACCTCCCTGGGCCAAAGCCAGCTTGATCGCGTCGGTGAACTCGCCCTGCAAGACACCGCTTCCAGCGTCGTAGAACAGGCCGGTCGAGGTACCGAGCGGGACGTCGGCAAAGCCGACCACCGACCGGTCCGATGCGATCACCGCGAATGGAGCGCCGCCCGCGGCAGGCTGGGCAACCATGGCTTCCGCGCTGGCGTTCCACACTAATGCGTCACCGGCCAGGTCCCAGTCCGCGAAGATACCGGGCATGAGGTCCGTAATCCGGGTCCCCCGCTGGTTCTGCACCGACAACGTGATCTCAAGCGCTCCCACTCCGGCGTTCTCGCTCGCGTCGTAGCGCGCGTCGATTTGAACCCCAAGGGGCGCCAGCGCCTCGAAATCATCGAACTGCAGCTGGGCTGTAGTAGCCTGGACATCGGTGATCCCGCGCGATGGTGCCCAGTCCGTCTCGGCCGCGGCCGGACCGGTCTTCAGGCCCGGCCGGTCGAGGACCGTGTTGTACATGCCGTCCGAGATGAGGCCGCCTCCGGCAACAAAGATCGAACCGGCTGTAAGCAGTTCGGTACCGTCCCAGCGGAAACCGGACGTTGCGGCGATGCGGCCCAGCCGTCCGAAATCGTTGCCACCCGCCTGCAGGTTCCCAGCTGTTAGAACGAATCCACCGAAGAAGTCAGGCGGCGACAGGAGGAGTGCGCGACTGAAGACGGCCACTCCCCCGAGATCGAAAAGAGTGGCGTTCAGAACACCCGCGTCGGATCCCGGCCTATCCGTGCCGATTTCGAGGCGACCCGCAGCGGCCAGGGGGCCGATCTCGACCACCCGCCCGGTCTCCTGCGCCACCTGTAGCTCGAGCCGGCCACCAAGCCACCCGACTGCGCCCCGATTTACGAGCTCTACCCACACCGAGTCGGGCGACGTCCGAGAGACCACGAGCTGCAGAGAAACTGACGCAAACGACGGATTGGCGAGCTGCACGGCCGCCGGCACGTCAAGCAGGCCGGCACCGGTCTCGTTGTCGAGACCCGCGGGACCGAGATCGACCGCGCCGTTCATCAGAAACCGCTTCGCCTGCTCGGGTGAGGCGGCGGGAGCGATCTGACGCATGAGAGCCACCGCCCCGGTAGCCGCCGCCACCGAGAACGATGTGCCCTGCGTCGTGAACCCGGTCGAGCGAACACGCCCCGGGCCGTCCGCTACCATCACGGGTACGGTGCCGGGAGCCGCCAGTTCGGGTTTGATTCCCCCTCCGCAAGGCGAGGGACCGCGGGCGCTGAAATCAGCCACACTGACGGTGCCGCCCGACCCCTGGGTGGAGCCGATGGCCATGTTCCGGATGCCCGCGTCATCCCGCGCGGCCGGAAAGGAGACCGTGGAGGCCGACGGTCCCCCGTTCCCAGCCGCGAAGAGGACCGCTATGCCGGCTGCCTCGACCGCGTCTATGGCCGAGTAGAGGACATCGGTGCACAGGTCAAAGCCGGCGCCTTCGAAAATCCCCCAGCTGTTGTTAATCACACTGGGAGCGTCGTCCGTGCCCGGCACCCCGTCAGGGTCCATGGCCCACTGAAAAGCCTGGAGCAGGACCGAGCGGCGGGTATAAATATCGCCGCCGAAGTCCTCGAACACGCGCGCCGCGATCCACTCGGCTTCGGGCGCGGTTCCCGTGACCACGTCGAGACCGTCCGCGGCGACGAGTTGCGTGCCGTCGGGAAGGACGAGCGTGTCGCCGGCGGGAAGCGCACCGACGGCGGTGAGCGCGACCTGGGTGCCGTGCCCGATCAAGTCCTGCGGTGCAGAAGATCTCCGAAACGGGTCGAACCAGGAGGCACGCAGCGCGGTTCGATTCCCACGCCAGCGGCTGGCGAGCAGCGCATTCGAGACGTCGGCGCCAGTGTCGAAAAAGGCGACCGTGACACCCGCTCCGGTGACTCCCTGGTCCCAAACCGCGTCAGCGCCAATGGTCTGCATAGCCTGGGATGTGAAGCTGGGGACGTGGACCACGGAGCGCACTGGATCAAAGACAGCCTTGAGCCGCTCGTCCAGATACACCCGGCGGACCTCTGGTTGTGCGGCCAACCGCACGATTCCTTCGGCGGTGGCAAGAACCGACGCGGCGGGTACCACCCAGAATCGCTCGCGGACTCTCACCCCTCCCAGGTCCACCACGTCGTCCAGCGGCGCCATGAGCTCGGCAGCCCGGCGCTGGAGCTGAAACACCCCGCTCGGCTGAACGCCCGCCTGGTATTCCACCAGGACCTCGAGGCTGTCGGACGCTCCTGCACTCGACAAAACCTCACTGAGCCGCTGGCTGAGCACCGGCTGCTGGCCGTAGGCCACCGGCACAGCCGGACTGATGAAGAGCTGGCAAACACCCACAGCCAGGAGCAAGGTCCACCGTAGCCGCCCGGCCGCGGTCCACATCACTTCAGGACACCTCATACGCCTCCTCTCACGTCGCTTGGCCGCCCAAGATAAGATGCGGCTCATCCCAAAACCAACTCAAAGCGACCCGCCCGCGATCGGCTTGCGTTTCGGTTCTTGTTCGGGTATACTTTGTTCGGCTTTATTTCGGGTATGGGCCTGGGAGTGGTTCACAGTCACAGCAACTTCAAGGAGCCCGGCGCGATGGCACTCACGCGACGACAGAAGGAGATCCTCGATTTCATCGAGAGCTTCCTCGACACTCATGGCTACTCGCCGAGTTTCGAAGAGATCGCGGCCTTCTTCGAATACAGGTCGCTGGCCACGGTGCACGAGCACCTCTCCAACCTCGAGGCCAAGGGCTACATCAGGAAGAACTACAACGAGAGCCGTTCGATCGAGCTCATCCAGGCCGACATGCGGATGCCGTCCTTCACGCTGCCCCTCCTGGGCCTGGTCGCGGCCGGCGAGCCCATCGAGGTGGTTGAGCAGCAGGAGATGATTGCGGTCCCGGATGACATGGTGTCGGGTTCAGCCAGCACACACTTCGTCCTGCGTGTGCGTGGGCAATCCATGATCGAGGAACAGATTCGCGACGGAGATTACGTCATCGTCCAATCCAGAGAGACTGCTCACAACGGTGAGATGGTTATCGCGCTGGTGGATGGAGACAGCGCGACGGTCAAGAGGTACTACCGCGAGGACGGCGGCCGAGTGCGGCTGCAGCCGGCCAACCCTCTGCTGACACCTCTCTTCTTCCCGGAAGACAGGGTGCAGATCCAGGGCGTGGTGGTCGGAGTCATCCGCAAATACTGAACGAAACCGCAACGGAGATCAGACCATGGCCGACCGTACTCGCCGCCGCCCTTTTCTCATCGGATACATCTCAGGAGACCATGTGACGATGTGGTTTCTACGCGCCACCCGACCTCCTATCAAGGGTCCCTGGACCCTGGCTCAGTTGAGTCACAGCGCGCGCTCGGAGCGCCACACAGCCTGAGTTTTTCCTGCTGGCCTCCTCTGGTCTTGCCCGGTAGGTTTGTCCGGTGGAGCTACGAGAGAACGGGACAATTCGCGCCACGGTTCACTACGACGGAACCGGCTTTCATGGCTCGCAGCGACAGCCCGCCGCGCGAACCGTGCAGGGTGAGGTGGAGCGTTGTCTGGGCAGGCTGTTCGAGCAAACCGCTCGCGTAGATGTTGCCGGACGCACCGACGCCGGTGTACACGCCTCCGGCCAGGAAATCGCGTTCAAATCTCCGCCGGGTTGGGATCTGCGCGAGCTGCGCCGCGCGCTGAACGCGGTACTTCCGAACGACGTGTGGATCGAGTCGCTTACGAAGACGTCGGCTGATTTTCATCCGCGTTTTTCTGCCACAGGACGGCGGTACGAGTACTATATCGGAACCGCACCTGACTCCCTGGCTCCCTCCCGGCACAACCGGATCTGGCAGTTGGGCAGTCCGCTGTCACCGGATATCCTGAGGAGCGCAGCCAAGCTGGCTCTGGGGCGGCATTCCTTTGCACGTTTGTCCAAGGCAGGCCCGGCGGAAAAGAGTACGATCTGCTGCGTCGAGAAGGCAGAATGGAGTAGTCTGGGTGGAGGGGACGTGCGGCTGACCGTGGTGGCGGATCGTTTCCTACGCCGTATGGTACGGTACCTGGTTGCGACGATGGTGGACATTTCTTTGGAGAAGAGACCTCTGACTGACATATCCGCACTTCTGGCCGGAAGGAAAGCACGCCCGCCGGAGCCGGCTCCCGCGGTAGGCCTGTACTTGACCGGTGTCCGCTACGCGGATGGATGGAACCGCTCGCCTGGCGTGCCTGGCCTGGGAGTTGGCCGCGTATGAAGGCCCGCACGACGCAGCTTCCTCGGAACCGGACCGGGTCCGCGCGAGCGTGGATTCTGGGTCTTCTTCTGGTCGCCTTCCCGATCGGCCTGGCCCTGGGGTCCGCTCTGTCGCCGGATAGTGGCGTGCCCGATGAGACCGGGTCGGCGGATGGCCTTACGCCGGCCATGATACGCACGAGCGCTTCGGCCGAAGGCTTGGCGACCCCGCGGCGCAAGCCACTCGCGCAGCAGATGGCCACCGCGAGCCAGCAGTCTCCTCCAGCAAACGGTGACCGCTACACGCCGATCGTTAGGGCGGCCGACCGGGTGTCCCCTTCCGTGGTCAGCGTCACGGTACTCCGCACTGTCCGGGAGGCGCGACGCACCAGTCCGTTCAGCTTCTTCGTCCCGCGCCGGTTTGAGCGGACCGTTCGCAGCCTGGGATCGGGTTTCGCAATCGATGACAGCGGACTCATTCTGACCAACGACCATGTCGTGCGTGACGCCGATTCGATAGTTGTGGCCGACAACCGTGGGCGAGTGTTTCAGGCCAGCGTGGTCGGGTCCGACCCTCTGACGGACGTGGCGCTGCTCAAGATTCCCGCGGGAGAGGTTGCGCCGGCCCCGCTCGGCGTGTCGTCCGACATCATGGTGGGTGAACCGGCCATCGCGATCGGCAATCCGTTCGGGTACCTGCTCGCCAGCTCAGAGGCAACCGTCACGGTGGGCGTAATCTCTGGCGTAGGGCGAGACTTCCGGGGCCAGGACGAGTCGCTGATGGCGGACCTCGTACAGACGGACGCCTCAATCAACCCGGGTAACTCGGGTGGTCCGCTGGTCAACGCCGAGGGCGAGGTGATCGGCATCAATTCTTCCATATTCTCACGCTCAGGCGGCTCCGAAGGACTCGGGTTCGCCATCCCGATTGATCGGGCCCTTCGGGTAGCCGAAGAGCTGGACCAGTTCGGGCGCATTCGCCGGCCCTGGGTAGGCCTGTGGCCCAACGAAGTCATGGTGGACGATAGGATCCCTCAGACGGCCGTGCGCAGAGTTGCGGACAGCTCACCCGCGGACCGGGCCGGCCTTATGGCGGGCGACCTGCTGATCTCGCTGGACGATAGGCCCGTGGACAGTTCTGTGGGCTGGGAGCTGGGCCTTCTGGACGCCGGAGTCAACTCGCAGGTGCGGGTTACGTACGAGCGGAACGGTCGTCGGAGAAGCGTCACCCTGGACGTCGAAGAACTACCCTCGAATCTGGCCGAGCGCGTAGAGGTGGTGCGGGGCCTGGAGCTCATTACGCTCACGCCGGGCATTGCACTCGAGAGGCGGCTGGACATCGAGCAGGGAGGGGCGCTCATCTCCGAGATCGGTGATCAGGCGAGCAACGTCACGGGGCTCCGGGAGGGTGATGTGATCCTGTTCATCAATCGAGAGCCGGTCTCTGACGCGCAGACGGCCGGTGAACTCTTTCAGTCGTATGCCGGCCGCGGTAGGATTGTGGTAGAATTCTATCGCGACGGACGCCAGTACCGAACCCTATTCTCTGTCGGATAGTCTTGGCGCACCACGAAACCGGATATTCCCACCCGCTGATCGAGCGATACGCCTCAGCGGAAATGGCCGATATTTTCTCTCCCCGCGCGCAGGCCCTCATGTGGCGCGATCTGTGGATCGGCCTGGCCGAAGAGGCGCGGAGCCACGGCGCGGACATACCCGCGTCGGCCATAGAAGCGATGCGTTCGGCCCGCGAGACGGTGGACCTGAAGCGTGTGGCCGTGCTCGAAGCGGAGCTGCGTCACGACGTTATGGCGCACGTGCGCCATTTCGCCGAAGTAGCGCCCGAGGCAGGCCCCTACATTCACCTGGGCGCCACAAGTTGCTACGTAACCGATAACGCGGGCCTCCTCCAGCTCCAGGCCGGTCTACGCCTCATTCTGTCGCGCGTTGATGCGGCGCTGCGGGTGCTGGGCCGCTTCGCGGAGCGGTGGGCGGACCTGCCCACGCTCGGGTACACACACTGGCAGCCCGCCCAGCCGACCACCGTAGGAAAACGAGCGACTCTGTGGGCTCAGGACTTCGTCTTCGACCGGAGAGACGTACAGTCCAACCTTCAAGACCTGAGGTTTCGCGGAGCCCGGGGGACGACAGGGACGGAGGCCAGCTTCGTCGCGTTGTTCGGGGGCGACTCGGGACGGGTCGACGACCTGAACCGGACGCTGGCGGAGCGGTTCGGCTTCTCGGCCGTGTACCCGGTCGTGGGACAGACCTATCCCCGGAAAGTGGACCACCGGGCGCTCAGCTGCCTGGCCGGGATCGGCGCCAGCGCCGCCCGGTTCGCCGGCGACATACGGATTCTTCAGAGCTTTGGTGAGATCGAGGAGCCGTTCGAAAGCTCTCAGGTGGGCTCCTCGGCGATGCCTTACAAACGAAATCCGATGCGCTCAGAGCGGGTGTGCGCGTTGTCGCGTCACCTGTGCACGCTGGAGCTGGACGCGGCCTGGACCGCCTCCGTTCAGGGGCTCGAGCGCACCCTGGATGATTCCGCCAACCGCCGGATAGCCATTCCCGATGCCTTCATGGCAGCCGACGCGGTGCTGCAGCTTGTTCATAACGTGGCGGACGGCCTGGTAGTACATGAGCCTGTCATCAACGCCCGGCTGGAGAAGTCCCTGCCCTTCCTCGTCGTTGAGCAGATGCTGATCGTCGGCGTCGGCAAAGGTGGCGACCGGCAAGATCTCCACGAGCGGATCAGGCGGCACGCCATGGACGCGCGCCAGAACCTCGACGAGGGCGCGGAGACGAATGATTTCTTCTCCCGGGTTGAATCGGATCCGGCCATCCCGCTGGACGTCGCCGATCTGGTTGCTCTTGCACAGCCTCACGATCTGGTCGGCCGCGCCCCGGAGCAGGTCCGTGCGTTCATGTCTGAGGTGCTCTCCCCGTTGCGCGAGGCGATGGGGAATGACCGACCAATGGTGGACGTGCGGGTGTGAGTACGCTTCCGTTTCCCCTTCTAAAGAGGGGCAAGGTCCGGGAGATGTACGATCTAGGTGACAGCCTCCTGCTCGTAGCCAGCGACCGGATCAGCGCCTTCGACTGCGTCCTGCCCCAGCCGATTCCAGACAAAGGGACCGTCCTGACGCAGATGTCCGCGTTTTGGTTCGACCTGACAGGGTCGCTGGTTCGAAACCACTGCATCTCCGCCGACCCCGATGAGATCGAGGAGCGCAAGCCGGAACTGGGGTCAACCCGAAGCCAATGGGCTGGCCGGGGAATGCTGGTGCGGCGTGCGGAGGTGTTTCCGGTTGAGTGCGTGGTCCGCGGCTACATGGCCGGATCAGCCTGGAAGGAGTACAGCCGGAGCGGAACGCTCGCCGGAGAACCTCTCGCGCCGGGGCTCTCGGAGGCCGACGCGCTGCCGGAGCCGCTCTTCTCGCCGGCTACCAAAGCCGATGAGGGCCACGACAAGAACATCACGTTCGATGAGATGCGAAGGCTGCTCGGGATGCAGGTCGCTGAGCATCTCAAGCAAGAGAGCCTCGAGCTGTACGAGGCTTCGGCGGCCCGAATGCAGGCCGTTGGACTGATTTTGGCGGACACGAAATTCGAGTTCGGCACGGCGCCGACGGGCGAGCTACTTTTGATCGACGAGGTGCTCACCCCCGACTCATCGCGCTTTTGGTTTGCGGACGACTGGCAACCGGGCAGCAGCCCTCCCTCCCTGGATAAACAGCCCGTTCGGGACTATCTGGAAGGACTGGTAGGTGCCGGCGAGTGGGATCGTACGGAGCCCGCACCGGACCTTCCGGACACCGTAATCGATTCGACTGTCAGCAGGTACCGAGAAGCATTCCACCTGATCACGGGACGAGAGCTACCCCACTTTGCCTAGGAGGAACGATCGCCACGTTCGATGTTGAGGTCATGATCAGGCCTAGGCCGGGCATTCTCAATCCCGAAGGCCAGACGATCGAGCGAGCACTCAGAGATCTGGGGTATGCGGGGATAGAGGGCGTTCGAGTCGGCCGGACGATCGGACTGAGAATAGAAGCTGCCGACCTGACGAACTGCGAGCAGTTAGTCCGCGAAGCATGTGAACGTCTGCTCGCGAACCCGGTAATCGAGGACTTCGAGTTCCACGTCTCAGAAGTTTCGAACCCGCCGCTGGTCGCCGGATGAGATTCGGCATCGTCCGCTTCCCCGGCTCGAACTGCGATTTCGACTGCGAGCGTGCCGTTCGGTCGGGCCTCGGAGAGGTACCGGTCATCCTGTGGCACAAGGAAGAATCGCTCCTGGGAGCGGATATAGTGCTTCTTCCGGGCGGGTTCTCCTACGGCGATCACCTGCGCGCGGGAGCCATAGCTCGGTTCAGCCCCATCATGAAAGCGGTACGTGCCTTCGCGGCCGCGGGCGGTCCGGTGCTCGGGATCTGCAACGGATTTCAGATCCTGTGCGAAGCGCACCTTCTCCCCGGGGCCCTGATCCGCAATCGCGGACTCCGTTTTCGCTGCCACTCGGTATATCTGCGCGTCGAGAGCACGGTGACGCCGTTCACTGGCGAGTACGGCGAGCGACAGATCCTGTGCCTTCCGATCGCTCACGGCGAGGGACAGTACGTAGCTGACGCGGACACGATCGACGAGCTGGAGAGGGATAGCCGGGTGATCTTTCGCTACGTGGATCGGGCCGGTGAGACTACCACGGATTCGAATCCAAACGGGTCGCTGCGCGGTATCGCCGGGGTGTGCAGCGCGAAACGGAACGTCGTCGGCCTCATGCCGCACCCGGAAAGGGCGATCAGCCAGTTGCTCGGCTCCGCGGATGGGCTCGGTGTTTTCCAGTCGGCTGTGGCTGCGCTGGCGTCGCTCGAAGGGGTGGCCTCGTGACGCCGGTCGAGCCGGGCGTATTGGCTTCACGCGAAGCGGTGCCGCCGCGGGTCGATAGCGCGGCTTCGGCTGGCCGGACACCGGACCGAGACGACTTGCTGAGCCTGGCCATACGGCACGGGCTGACCGAAGAGGAGTTCGACGCGATTCTGCGGATCCTCGGCCGGTTGCCGAGCCTGCCCGAGGTCGGGGTGTTCAGCGCCATGTGGTCCGAACACTGTGGATACAAGAACTCCCGCCCACTACTCAAGACGCTGCCGACAACCGGAGATCTGGTGGTCGAAGGCCCGGGCGAAAACGCTGGAGTGATCGATGCGGGTGATGGGTGGGGAGTCGCTTTCAAGATCGAGTCACACAACCACCCTTCCGCGGTTGAGCCGTACCAGGGCGCCGCTACCGGCGTCGGCGGCATTCTTCGCGACGTGTTCACCATGGGCGCCCGGCCTATCGCCGTGCTGAACAGTCTGCGCTTCGGGTCGCTCGATTCTGCGCGGTCCCGCTACCTGCTCGACGGCGTGGTTCGGGGAATCGGTGACTACGGAAACTGCGTCGGAATCCCGACTGTTGGAGGGGAGACGATTTTCGACCCGGCGTACGAACACAATCCGCTGGTCAACGCCATGTGCATTGGGATCGTTCGCCTGGATTCGCTGGCCCGGGGCCGAGCGGACGGTGTCGGCAATCCGGTCATGGCGGTCGGAGCCAGGACAGGTCGGGACGGCATACACGGCGCGACGTTCGCGTCCGCTGAACTGGACGAGTCGAGCCACGAGAGCCGCCCGCAGGTACAGGTCGGGGATCCGTTTACGGAAAAGCTGCTGCTCGAGGCCAGTTTGGAGCTAATCCAGCGCGATCTTCTGGTGGGGATCCAGGACATGGGCGCCGCCGGCCTCACCTCCAGCGCGGTAGAAATGGCCTCGAGATCCGGCTCCGGAATCGACATCGATGTGGCCCTGGTGCCGGTTCGGGAAGAGGGCATGACTCCGTACGAAATCCTGCTCTCGGAGTCGCAGGAGCGGATGCTTCTGGTTACGCATCCCGATTGCGTGGCAGACGTCCGCGAGGTGCTCGAGCGCTGGGACCTGCAGGCCGCGACGATCGGCACGGTTACGGACGACGGCACATTCCGCGTGCGGGAGAGCGGCCAGGTGGTGGCCGAGATTCCTGTCACGGAGCTCGTGCACGGCTGTCCAACCTACACGCGGGACGCCGAGGAGTCCCCGGCAGCGAAGCGGCTCCGGGAGATGGATCTTACGTCGCTGTCCGGCCTGGACACTGATTCGGAGGCGGCCGAGGCGCTGTTGAGCCTTCTCCAGTCGCCGTCTATAGGATCGAGGCGCTGGATCTACGAGCAGTACGACACCTCGGTGCGGACGAACACGGTCGTCGGTCCCGGCTCCGACGCTGCAGTCCTGCGGCTGGATGACACGGGCCGTGGAATCGCGGCCAGCGTGGACGGCAATGGGAGGTACGTGTTTCTGGAGCCCAGGCGCGGGGCGGCTATTGCCGTGGCCGAAGCCGCCCGAAACGTGGCATGCTCAGGAGCGCGGCCGGTTGCCATCACCAATTGTCTCAATTTCGGGAATCCGCTCGGCACGGCGGTCTACCATCAGTTGTCCGAGGCTGTGGCCGGGATGGGCGAGGCCTGCCGGGCACTGGACACGCCGGTTACCGGCGGCAACGTCTCACTGTACAACGAGACACCCTCCGGTCCGATCTATCCGACACCCGTGGTCGGAATGATCGGCCTGCTTGCCTCGCTGGACCACGTAGTGCCCTGTGCCTTCCAAGAGACGGGCGATGTCGTCCTGCTCCTCGGCAACACCGAAGAAGAGCTGGGCGGCTCCGAGTACCTAGCCGTGCGGTACGGGCTTGTGGCGGGCGCGCCTCCGGCGCTCGACCTGGCGGAGGCGCGGCGACTTGTGGACTTTCTTGTACGCGCGGCGGAAGCTGGGCTGCTGCGGTCCGCGCACGACTGCTCCGATGGCGGTCTGGCGGTAGCGCTCGCCGAGTCTTGTATTGCAGCGGAGCCGGCGCCGCTGGGGTTGGACACACAGCTCCGTGCAGGCGTCGGGGCGGCTGCTACCCTGTTCGGAGAATCGCAGAGCCGCGTCGTGCTGTCGTGTACAGCCGGCAACGAGGCCCGGTTGCGTGAGATGGCGCGGGAGTACGACCTGCCGGTTACCGGGCTGGGCAGCGTCGGCGACCCTCACGGCGGGTTTAGGGTGGCTACTGAGACACTTCAGATCGACCTGGATGTGGACCAGGTCCGCGAAAGCTACGAATCCGCGCTACCTGGGCGGATGGAGAGAGAGGCAGGATTAACATCGTGAACGGCGGGCCACTAATCCGACGGCGACTGCCCACATGGCGCGACGACGACCGCCTCCGCGATGAGTGCGGAGTGGTGGGCGTGAGCGGCGCTATGGGCGCGGCCGAGCTGGCGTTTCTCAGCCTGTACGCGCTGCAGCATCGTGGTCAGGAGTCCGCTGGGATCGTGGCGATCGACGAGAAAGGTCGGGCCCGAGTTGAGCGGGGAATGGGCCTCGTGAACGATGCCTTCAGCGACGACGAGCTCGGAAGCCTGGTCGGAACCACCTCCATCGGGCATGTGCGATACTCCACGGCAGGATCATCGTCGCTTCGTAACGCTCAGCCGGTGATGGTCAACTATCGGAACGGTCCGCTGGCTCTGGCCCACAACGGTAACCTGACGAACGCGGGCGAGCTCCGGACCCGGCTCTCGGCCGAGGGCGCCATCTTCCAGACGGACAGTGATTCTGAGGTCATCATCCATCTCATCGCCCGCTCCCGCCGGCACTCTCCGGACCAACAGGTAGACGACGCGTTGTCGCAGGTCGCCGGCGCCTTCTCGCTGGTCCTCAGCGTGGGCAATGTCTTGTACGCCGCGCGCGACTCCCGCGGATTCCGCCCGCTCGTACTCGGACGGCTTGGCGATGCAGCCATCGTGGCCTCCGAGACGTGCGCACTGGACCTCGTGGGCGCGGAGTACGTGCGCGACATAGAACCCGGCGAGGTTTTGCGCATCGAGAACGGTCAAATCGAGTCGCTTCGTCCGCTCGAACCGGCGGTGCCGTCGCCGTGCCTGTTTGAGCTCGTCTACTTTGCCCGCCCCGACTCGCGCCTCTGGGGCTGCAGCGTCGATAGAGCACGGCGGGAATTCGGGCGGCGCCTCGCGCAGGAACACCCGGTCGAGGCCGACTGCGTGTTCTCGGTACCGGACTCATCCAACTCGGCGGCGCTCGGGTATAGTGAGGAATCAGGCGTCCCGTTTGAGCTGGCTCTGATCAGAAACCACTACGTCGGGCGGACCTTCATTCACCCGACGCAGGCCGACCGCGACTTTAAGGTTAGAATTAAGTATAACCCAGTAAAGGAAGTGATTAAGAACAGTAGGGTTATCGTAGTAGATGACTCTCTCGTGCGCGGCACGACAAGCCGAGGATTGGTCCAGCTCTTGCGAGACGCCGGGGCGCGTGAGATCCACCTCCGGGTGGCCTCTCCGCCCATCGTTTCGCCCTGCTACTACGGCATTGATATGCCGACGCGGGACGAGCTCATCGGAAGCCGCCACAGCGTGGAGGAGATCCGCCAGCACCTGGGGGTTGACTCGCTAGGATATCTGTCCCTGGAAGGCATGCTGTCTCGGGTCGAGAAGCATGGTCCCTTCTGCGACGCGTGTTGGACCGGCAACTACCCCGCCCCGCTGGTGGACCTTCAGCATGGGGTTCCGCTGCACGAGGTTTCGCGCTAGGCACCCTCGCGAAAAGAGTCAGCATGAAACAGGTGTATTCCTTTGGAGATGGCCACGCTGATGGCCACCGGGGCCTCACTGATCTTCTCGGCGGCAAGGGGTCCAACATCGCCGAGATGACACGTCTGGGCGTGCCAGTGCCACCTGGCTTTACGCTCACCACGGATGTTTGCCGGCACCACCTGATCAGCTCGGAGCTTCCCGACGGACTGCACGATGATGTCGTGGGCGCTCTGCGGCAGGTGGAAGCGCTGACGGGCAGGTCATTCGGAAGCCCCGACGATCCCCTTCTGGTTTCCGTCCGCTCCGGCGCCGCGATCTCGATGCCCGGAATGATGGACACAATCCTCAACGTGGGTCTGAACGATCATACGGTCGAGGGCCTGGCCCGAGCGTCCGCGGATGAACGCTTCGCCTACGACAGCTATCGCCGCTTCGTCCAGATGTACGGCAAGGTAGTGCTGGGTGTCTCCCATTCGGACTTCGAGGCCATCCTGTCCGAGGAGAAGTTGCAGGCCGGAGCCGATGAGGATCATGAACTTGGGGTCGTACATCTGCGCCAGATCATTCGGCGCTACCGTGACCTGGTCACCCAGAAGGGAAGCGCTCCGTTCCCGGACGACCCCGTCGCACAGCTGTGGGGAGCCATCGAGGCCGTGTTCCGTAGTTGGCGAAACCCGCGCGCCCGCGCGTACCGGAAGGAATACGGCATCCCACACGATCTGGGCACCGGGGTTACGGTGCAGGCCATGGTGTTCGGAAACAGGGGAGCGGGAAGTGGAACGGGCGTCGCGTTCACCCGGAACGCCTCAACTGGCGAGCCGGTTTTGTTCGGCGAGTTCCTGGTCAACGCCCAGGGCGAGGACGTGGTGGCCGGAATCCGGGATCCGCTCTCTATCGACCAGATGCAGGACCACTTGCCGCAGGCCTATGAGCAACTGGTGGAAACCGCTACCCGACTTGAGAAGCATTACGGAGACATGCAGGATCTGGAGTTCACGGTGGAGGACGGCAGGTTGTTTCTGCTCCAGACCCGGACCGGAAAGCGCACGGCGCAGGCCGCGGTCCGAATCGCGGTGGACTTGGCAGGCGAAGGGCTGATCGACCGCCGGACGGCAGTCCTGAGGGTTGCTCCGCAGAGAATCGAGCAGGTTCTGCACTCGGCCGTGGACCCGGAGGCTGAGTACGAGCCAATAGCTGTAGGCATACCGGCTTCGCCCGGCGCAGCCAGTGGACGGCTGGTCCTCACGTCCGACGAAGCGATCTCGGCGGCCGCGGACGGAGAGGCCGTCATTCTCGTGCGCCGCGAGACATCACCGGACGATTTCGAGGGTATGGTCGCGGCACAGGCTATCGTGACGACGCGGGGAGGCAAGACGAGTCACGCGGCCGTCGTCGCGCGCGGAATGGGTAAGTGCTGTGTGGTCGGGACGCGCGACCTGTCAATCGATGAGAAGGCCGGCGAGATCCGGTGTAACGGAAACGTCCTGCGCCGCGGTGATGCCTTGACCGTAGACGGTGCGTCCGGCGAAGTCATCGCGGGAATAGTACCGACCGTTAAGTACGAGCCTGGCGAATACTTCGACACTCTCATGGATTGGGCCGACGAGTTCAGGGTCCTTGGCGTACGCGCCAACGCGGATACGCCGGAAGACGCGCTTCGGGGCCGCCAATTTGGTGCGGCGGGGATCGGTCTGTGCCGAACGGAGCATATGTTCGCTGGAGAAGAGCGGATCGATGCGGTCCGAATGATGATCATGGCCCGAGATGATGAGTCTCGGAGCCGGGCGCTCGACAGGCTGCTCCCGATGCAGCGGGGTGATTTCGAGGGGATTTTCCGGGCCATGGACGGCCTGCCCGTCACCATTCGGCTTCTCGACCCTCCCTTGCATGAGTTCCTGCCCGACGAGGTCGAAGAACTCGAGCGCATGGCTCGGGTGCTGGATATTTCGCGGGACGATGTTGATCAGCGGGTGAGTACGTTGGAGGAGGCCAATCCGATGCTGGGCCACCGGGGCTGCCGGCTGGGCTATTCCTTGCCGGAAATTACGGCAATGCAGGCGAGGGCCATCTTCGAAGCGGCCGTAGCCGTCCAGGAGGACGGGGTGACGGTCCTTCCCGAAGTCATGGTGCCTCTTGTATCTACCGCGGCCGAACTGGCACAGCAGGCTGAAGTCGTCCATCGGGTGGCGGCCGAGGTGTTCGCCGCCTCCAGCCAACGGGTGTCATACCTGGTTGGCACGATGATCGAACTCCCCCGAGCCTGCCTGACGGCGGGCGAGATCGCGGAGTGCGCCGATTTCTTCTCGTTCGGAACCAATGATCTCACCCAAACCGCCTTCGGCCTCTCACGCGACGACGCGGGGTCGTTCTTGTCGCTGTACGTCGAAAACGGCGTGTACGAGGCAGATCCGTTCCAGACGATCGATCGCGCGGGAGTCGGACGCCTGATGCGGATCGCCGTGGCGGAAGGCAAGGCTCGAAAGGAGTCTCTCAAGATCGGAATCTGCGGGGAGCACGGGGGAGACCCTGACTCGGTGGAATACTGCCACTGGCTGGGCCTGGACTACGTGTCCTGTTCTCCTTTTCGCGTGCCGGTAGCTCGCCTGGCCGCCGCTCACGCCGCGCTCGCCGGGCCGGAGGGTGAGCGGACCAAAGCGGAAGCGGAGGATGCACCAGATCCGCCGACGGGGAGCGATCCGATACAGACGGCTGGGGCCGCGTTCTAGAGGCGCACCGCCGGTGGCTTCGTCCAGCTGCCAGCCCTATAATCCGGGATGTTCAAGCACAAAACCCGCCCTGTTTTCGCCCTGATCCTCGTTCTCGCCCTGGCCGGTTGCGGGGGCCGCGGATCTCCGGGCTCAGACACGAGTCCGCAGGCGACCGAGTCGGGACCGGTGTGCGCCACCATTCTGTCCACAAACGATACGCACGGACAACTCGAACCCCGCACCTTTCGCTGGACCGGCGACCGGAAAGCGGGAGGTTCGGCGGTGCTTGGCGCCTATTTCGGCGCAATTCGGGACACCTCCAGCTGTCCGGTGTTTCTGTTCAGCGGCGGCGACATCATGCAGGGAACGCCGGTGTCGAACCTTCTGGATGGAGCCTCGACGATCGCGGCTTTCAACGAGCTGGGATATGACGCAGCAGCGCTCGGTAATCACGAGTTCGACTGGGGGATCATCGTTCTTCGCCAGCGAATGGAGCAGGCTAACTTCCCCATTCTGGGCGCCAATGTCTACGAGCGCGCTACGGGACTGCACCCGGCTTGGCTGAGTCCTACCACCGTGGTCGAGCGGCAAGGAATCCGCATCGGCGTCGTCGGACTGGCTACTCGCTCGACGCCGACTACCACGCGGCCATGGAACGTTTCGGAGCTGGAGTTTCGTTCCATCTCCGAAACGCTGAACCAGTATGTTCCGGAGCTTCGCGCCCAAGGGGCCCACTTCGTCGTTGCCATCATGCACGTGGGAGGGTTCTGCGGCCGCGATGAAGGCTGCGACGGCGAGGTGTTCGAGGAGATGGCTTCCGCGACCGAGCTTCCGGACTACGTCGTCTCGGGCCACACACACAGCCACCTCGAGCAATCGGTGCGGGGTGTCCCCATCATTCAGTCGCGTCACAGCACGGCAGCCTTTGGAATCGGACGACTGGCGAGATCGGCCGGCGGTGAAGTCTCGGCCCGCCTTGTAGACGTCGTGGACGCGTATGCCGATGAGGTGACGCCGGATCCGGATCTCACGGAAACCGTTGGTGGCTACCTGTCAGAGGTGGCCGGCATCTCAGACCGACCCATCGCCGCCGAAATAGCGGCGACTCTGCCCAAGGTGCGTGACTCCGATACTGGTTATGCGCTAGGCCGCTTGATTGCGGACGCCCAGAGAGGATCCGCCGGGACGCAGATCTCGATCATGAACAACGGCGGAATCCGAACCGAACTGGCCGCGGGCCAGCCGACGTTCGGAGACCTGTTCAGAATCCAGCCCTTCGGCAACGTGCTCGTGAGGCTCACCGTCAGCGGCACAGTCGTCCTCGCCGCACTCGAGCACGCTCTCGAGGATGGCAGCCCTGCCGCCCACATCAGCGGCCTCGTCGTCCGCTACGATCCGGGCGCACGGCCGGGCTCACAGCTGCTTTCGGCCGTTCTTGCCGGTGGCGCCGAAGTGGTGGCCAGCGGCGTCTACACTGTAGCCGTCAACGATTTCATGGCCGGTGGCGGCAGTGGCTTCACCATGTTTGAAGACGCTGAGAACGTCGAAGTCACGGGAACGGTGGATCTCGACGCTCTAATCGCTTGGGTCGAGGCGGCGTCTCAGCCGGTGGCCGGGCCGTCAGACACCCGGTGGCTGGCCGTGCCCGGCGCCGCGGATTGAGTGCCGGCATGCAGCCTGACGAGCTCCGCCAACTCATTCGGGTGATTCCCAAGACAGAACTTCACGTGCACCTGGACGGGTCGCTTCGTCCGGCCACGATCCAGGACTTAGCTACCACGTATGGCGTCGAGCTTCCCTGCTCGGGGATCAACGAACTCGCCGACTATCTACTCGTCCGCGACGCAACGAATCTGGAGGACTATCTGGCCCGGTTCGAAGTCACGCTCTCGGTCATGCAGCACGCCGACGCTCTGGAACGAATCGCCTACGAGCTGTGCGAAGATGCGGCGGCGGAGAACGTCCGCTACATGGAAATCCGCTACTCTCCGATACTTCATACGCGAACAGGACTTCCGCTACCTGAAACGGTTGACGCGCCGCTGCGCGGAATGCGGGCTGCCGAAGAAGAGCTGGGAATCCGGGCAGCCCTGATAATATGCGGCATCCGGAACATGTCGGCCGACGCGTCCAGGGACCTGGCCGACCTGGCCGTAGCGTACAAGGATCGCGGTGTAGTGGGTTTCGACCTGGCCGGAGCTGAATACAACTATCCGGCCAAGAAACACAAGAACGCATTCTATACTGTACGGAACGCCAATATCA
>JAZGCO010000067.1:0-2201 GCA_036476995.1 Gemmatimonadota bacterium | reverse complement strand
TTCACCCACCGCCCAAAGGGATTCCAGTCTGTTTGGCCGACGCGGCCGGCGTCCAGACGAAGCAGCTCAAGGGTTCGCACGACAGCTGCGTATACCGGATTGGGAGGGTCGAAAGGGGGTACGTCCTGGTAAACTGCGCGCGGGAGCCTCTGAATGGCTACGCGCGGCTTGTCACTGACCGTCTCCGTCATCCGCTCACAGCTCTGGGGTCGAAGACCTCTCCGAGTTCCTGGTAATCGATGTCCATTAGGTTGATCACTGTCCGGAACTTACCCGTTCGAACCATGTCGATGTGCTCGACGGCCTCCGGTCGTATCTCCATCTCCTCACCCAGGTAATGCCGAAAAACGCTGAACACCTTATCCAGAACGCGGGCGTGAAAACGCCCGGCCGGTACATACCGGAACACTAGCTGGCCCCGCGTCGCCTGTTCGATTTGGAAGCGTTCGAAAGCGTAGCCGTAGTCCTTGAGCACGTGGAGGAAGAAGCTACCCGGCATGCCAACTCCGTTGGCCCCGACCACCATCGATTGAACACGTCCCTCGACGGCCCCGATCCTCGGCAGCCCCCTGCCGCACTCGCAGCTCTTGGAGTTATCTATCGAGTACGCCAGGTCGCCTATTCTGTAGCGAATGAACGGCATGACGTGGTTGTTGAGATCCGTAATGAACACCTCACCCAATTCCCCAGGCTCCGCTGGCTTGCCATCGACCAGGATCTCGATGTGATAACTCTCCGCGGCAACATGCATCCCGTCCTGCGCCTCACACTGATACGCGATACCGCTGAATTCCCGGCTCCCATACTTGTCGAACACCTTCGTTCCGAAGGCGTCCTCCACTCTCTCTCTAGTCTCGTCGTCCAGGGTTTGGGCGCTCGACATCAGACCCTTGATGCCCAGTGAGCGGAGTGAG
This sequence comes from Gemmatimonadota bacterium, assembly GCA_036476995.1. GTDB lineage: Bacteria > Gemmatimonadota > Gemmatimonadetes > Palauibacterales > Palauibacteraceae > JAZDDE01. The sequence continues at coordinate 1,287 of JAZGCO010000067.1, read as the reverse complement.
GGATCCAGGCCACGGCGCGCCAGGTAGCTGAAGGACTCCGCGTAACCGTCCACCAGGCTCGGCCGCTGAGAACGAATCGTCTCCTCCATTTCTCGTACGCCCGTGTCGTCCAGCGCGAAAGCGGGGACGAATTTTCGGCGGCACAGCAAAGCGTCGAGTCTCTCCCTGAACACCTGGCCGCGGTCCATTCCGATCGTCTGGTGCCAGAGCCGGACGGTTCGGTCGCCGAAGCGATATCCGGTCCACTCCTGGCTTCGCAGGGTGGACGCCCAGCGGTACTCGAGCTGATGACGGTCGACCCAGACAGTGAGCGGCCGCCCGGTCGACCCGGACGTTGCGATTCGGTAGATGTCCTTCCAGCGACGTCCATCGGAGAGCAGATCGAAATACAGGTTGTCCCGAATGTCGTCCTTCTCCAGCATCGGCATCTTCCGCAGGTCTTCCAGCGTCCGTATGTCGTCGGGACCCACGCCAGCCTCCTGCATGGTCTCCCGGTAGAACGGGACGTGCCAGTAAACGTGCTGGATCAGTCGGCGCAGCTTGGCCTCCTGGAGCGCCCGAACCGCTTCGGGCGGGAGCCACTGGCTGCGGTCCAGGACGCGGTAGTAATACCCCGCGTTCCTCGTGATCATCCAGTGGTGCAGCGGCATGAGTCTCTGATAGGCCCGGAAATACAGCCGGCGCGCGCGTCCATGAACTGGACCAGGGACATTCTTCGGGAGCCGCTCTTCGACGATCTGCTCGACCACGAGGTCCCGGTAGCGGTTCAGCCGGTACTCGTGAAGCGCCTTGGCGATGTCCAGGAAGGTTCCGAAAATCACCTTCCACGGGATGCGCTGCTGCAGAAAGGAATCGCCCTGCAGCCGCGGCTCGAACAGCGTCTCGACCTCGCGTACCGTGTAGCCTCGCGAGACGGCGGCTACCGTGATGAAGGTCTGGAAGTAGCTGTAGTGATGCCGGTGCCTCAGGATCTCGCCCAGTACTTCGCGCCGCGTGAGGATGAACCCGGATTTGCTGTCACGGGCCTTCATGCGGAAGGCGAGATTCAGAAGGGTGTTCAGGCCCTTGCTCAGCGTGTATCGGCCGTCCTGCAGCCGGCCGATATGACTGCGGACACCCTGCACCAGGTCCACGTTCGAAAACTTGATCTCGCGGTACAACCGGTAGACGTCTTCCGGCTGGTTTTGGAGATCCGCGTCAATCAGGCATACATATCTGCCGCGGGAGGCTTCGAATCCCGAGCGCCAGGCCTTCTCGATGCCGCCTGTTTTCTGGTGGTAGACTCCC
>JAZGCO010000066.1:0-36800 GCA_036476995.1 Gemmatimonadota bacterium | reverse complement strand
CGGGATTCGCCTACGTGGTCGGCGCCAGCGGTGGGGGAGAGACCTGCGGAGGCGGCCTGCACATGATTGACGTGCGCGAACCCGCGCATCCTGTTTTCGCCGGGTGCTTTTCCGATCCGTCCACCGGTCGCGCATCCACGGGTTACAGTCATGACGCGCAGTGCATCGTGTACGCGGGGCCCGACGTGGAGCACGCGGGACGCGAGATCTGCTTCGGAGCCAACGAGACCGGACTCAGTATCGCCGACGTCTCGGACAAGTCCAACCCGGTCGCTCTGGCCAGCGCTACGTACCCGAACGCCGGCTATGTCCATCAGGGCTGGATCTCGCACGATCACCGCTACTTCTTCGTAAACGATGAACTCGACGAGCTTACGGGAAAGGTGGAGAAGACGCGGACGCTGGTCTGGGACATCCAGGATCTGGACGACCCGGTGCTCGAAACGGAGTACTTCGGACCCACGGGCGCGACAGACCACAATCTGTATGTCCGGGGCCGCTACATGTACATGTCCAACTACGTGAGCGGTCTCAGGATAGTGGATGTGGCCGATCCGTCGAACCCGGTGGAGGTCGGACACTTCGACACGGTCCCGTTCGGCGCCGACAGGCCCGGATTCGCGGGGGCGTGGAGCAACTATCCGTTCTTCGAGAGCGGGATAATTCTCGTTTCGAGTATGAACGAGGGATTGTTCGTACTTCGAAAGCGCCGGGCAGACCTGGTCCCATGAGCTCACACACGACTTTATGAACTACTTCTATGTAACTAGAGCGTAACGTTCTAGTTGGCAGCTGCTACGGCGGGCCCGGCGTCCGAAATCGGCTGTCGTTTTGTCTTCTTCAGGTAGGCGAGCTCGTCGTGATACAGTGCGCCGTCCGGCAGATACTTCCACAGGGGACCCAGGTCGTTCTTGACCTGATCCACGAAGAAGTCGGGGATCTGATGGGTCTCTCCCTCGAAGTAACGCCGGAAGGCTCTGTCTTCGTCTAGCAGCTTGCGGACCTTGGTGTAATACTTGATGCGTCCAGCACCTTCGGATGAGACGGCTCGCACCACGTTCAGCCAGCGCGAGAAACCCCGGTTCGCCTTCGCCCGTTTCAGAATCCGCGGTCGCGAGAACGTGTACCGGGTGAGGTCGATCACGTTGTCGTAGAACTCAGGCCAGTCGTAGTTCTTGGGGCGCACGTTCATGGCCCCGTTGTTGTTCAGGAAGTGGAACGGGAAGGGAAGGACCCGCCCGTTCTCCTGGTACTCCAGATTGAGCGGGGCTGCCTCACCGAAGGCCGAAAGCAGCGAATAGCCGGGGAAGACACCGGGCGTCTTGTCCACGAACTCCTTGGTGAGTTCGAACGGCTCGGATCCCTCATCGCAGTCAAGACCCAGGACGAAATTGGCCTGGACATAGGGCACGTACTCCATGAGGAGATTCAGATGAGCGGACACCTGATCGACCTTGTCTCGTCCTTCCTTGCTCCCCGTCTTCGACTTGTTGCCCAGGCTGTACCACGACTCCACTCCTGGAAGAATGGCTACAAACCCTGCGTCTCGGAGCCGGCCCATTCGATCCTCGGCTAGAAGCGAAAGGCTGCTCTCGGCGGCGTGAACAAGCCGTCCGGGTCCGACCGCCTCAACCGACGTCATGATCTCATCAAACCGGACCCCGAAGTTGGGATCGTGCCAGCCGATCCAGGCGCCGGGGACCTGGTTGGCGATGAACCGCAGCTCATCTCGGAGCTGGTCGGCATCGAAGGGTTGGTACTTGACCACCGAATCAATGCAGAAGCTGCATGTATAGGGGCAACCAAGGCTGCTGAGCATCGGTACGGCCTTGATCTTCGTTGGCGACTTGGCCATGGTCGGCGCTACAAACGGCCAGCGCTCCTGGATGGACGGAAGCTGCAAAGGCTGCACTCCGGCGCACATCTGGCGGCCTTCTTCCGGGTGAGGACGGCAGTCTTGTAGGACTTCCTCTACCATCTCGCGATTGGTAAAGCCCAGTACGTAGTCGAAGTACTTGACCGCATCGTCCGGGTAGCACCGGGCATGCGGTCCTCCGAGCACTGTCACCACGCCACGCTGCCGGAACAAGTTGCTGAGCGCGTAGGAGAGCTGGGCGGCCTGTGTGAAGGCCCCGATAAACAGGATATCCATGTCATCGGGGAAGTCAGACACCAGATCTTCCGGACCGGTGAAGCAAACGAAAGTTACTTCGTGACCCGCTTGCTGACACCAGGCGCCAACAGCCTGCGGCATGATGCTGGCGAGATTGGGGTGCATTACCCTGGCCCACAGCGACCGGGTCGGGGACTTGGTCACAAGGTCCAGTATGCCAACGCGCAAAGGGCGCATCAGGCCGACCTTCGCAAGGAGATGCCGTGCTTGCACGCAGGGGCACGCAGCGACCTGTGTCCCGCTATGTAGACCACGTCATCTCTTGTCATGAGCCTCCGTTACGAACAGGCAATCCGAACCAGTGGCGCTGCGAGTGGGGGGAAGAATACACTGCTGCAAGGTTCGAGAGAAGTCCTGCCGGCGGAAATGGTCGAACACTGGCGGCGAAATGTCGGATGGCACCTTCAGCGAAAGAGGCCTGATGCCCGGCTCAGCGGCCGACAAGAGAGGCTTGTACAGTGTCCATCCGGCGGTGCGCTATGCTCAGGCCGTGGCTGAGAAAATGGCCGCGCGCACGGGCCGTTCTCTTGAAGCGTGGGCGGATTTCATCCGGACCGACGGGCCGAAGAATGACTCGGAGAGACGCGTCTGGCTGGCCGAGGAGCACGATCTGCGCGGAACGAGGCTCCTGATGGTCATCGACTACGCCGCGGGGAGGCGCCAGACGATCGAGCCCGACGCCTACTTGGCCGCCGCACCCGGATTCGTCGAGTCACTCTACTCCGGCGAGAAGGAGCCCCTTCGGCCGATCCACGATCGCATTGTCAAGATGGCCAAGGGCCTCGGGCACGACATAGATGTGTGCCCCCGCACCATGATGGTGCCTATCTACCGCAAGCGTCTGATCGCCGAGATTCGGCCTTCCAGCCACAGGAGAGTAGACCTCGGGTTGGCGCTGCGAGATGCCGCCGGCCGAGTGTCCCGCCGGTTGAGCGAAACAGGCGGGGTCTTCGTCGGCAGCCGGATTACTCACTGTTTCGAGCTTCACGCGCTGCGGGAAGTTGATGACGAGGTAGAGGATTGGCTCGATGTGGCCTACCGAATCGATGTTTGACCGACCGCGATGATTCTCCTCACGGGAGCAGCCGGAAAAACGGGGCGCGCGGTGACTGCGGCCCTGGCGTCGCGCGGTTTACCGGTACGCGCGTTAGTCCGGCGTAGCGGGCAGGAGTCCGAGCTTCTCGAGCTGGGTGCGGCGGAGAGTGTGCGCGGCGATCTCCTCGTAGATGAGGAGGTCGGAGCAGCCATGGCGGGTATCGAGGCTGTGTACCACGTGTGCCCGAACGTACATCCGCAGGAGGAGGCCATCGGAGCGCGCGTCCTCGAGGCGGCGCGTGCGGCTGGCGTCAGGCGCTTCGTTTTCCACTCGGTCCTGCATCCTCAGACGGAGCGGATGCCGCACCATTGGCGCAAGCTCCGCGTCGAAGAGCGGCTGCTCGAATCCGGCCTCGACGTCACGGTCCTGCAACCCGCGCCGTACATGCAGAACGTGTTCGCCGGCCGGGATCAGATACTGGAGGGGACCTACACTGTTCCGTACCCGACGTCCACTCGAGTTTCCATGGTCGACCTGAACGATGTGGCGGAGGCGGTGGCCCGGGTCCTGTCGGAGGGCGGACATGGGGGCGCCATCTACGAGCTGTGCGGATCTGAGTACCTGTCGCAGGATGAAATCGCCGCGGTCCTGACTGATGAGCTGGGACGGCTCGTTGTAGCCCGGGAGCAGGCTGTCGGCGAGTGGCGTCGGCGGTCCGCCGACCGGGGACTCGACGGAGAGCGCGCGGACTGCCTGGTCCGGATGTTCCGCTACTATGCCGAGTACGGGCTCCGTGGTAACGCTCAGGCCCTTAGCCACCTACTCCACCGGCCGCCCACTGCCTTCACCGACGTCGTTCGCCGAGAGTGTCGCGACTGAGGCGTTTTGCTCTCGGCAGGTCCGATTTGAGTCGCCCTATCCCTCCTCGGCCCCGACCCTCAAAAGCGCCTCTCAGCCGCAAGCTGAGTGAAACACAACGGCTTACGGCGATCCCGGCTGGATCGGCGCGGCCCTTCCCCCCGCCGGTATGCCTCTTGCCCTCCACTTCGTGCAGACGGCTGTGCTGTCCGAAGGAGGCGGAATGCTCAAAACAGGCTACGAACGTTCACTGGCTCAAGCCGGCGCGCTGGTCGCGCTATTCCTGGCGTTTCCCGCCACCGCCGAGGCGCAGTACGAGGGTCAGGTCCGCAATCAGCTGCACGCCATCCAGACGGTCGCCGAGTCGGCTGACTATCGGCGCACCCACGAGTACCAGATAGACCGGCTATCGGGCGACCGAGTCGTCGCCTTCAACGTGACGCTCCGCGAGGGCTGGAAATACCAGATAGCCAGCGTCTGCGACATCGACTGCACCGATCTGGATATCGAGGTCTACGATGAGCACCAGAATCTGATCGGCGCCGACCACGAAACGGACGACATGCCCATCGTAGCTGTCGAGCCGCTGTGGACCGGCCGGTTCACGATTCGAGTCCGCATGCACGCCTGTTCCAACGAGCCGTGCTACTTCGGGGTCGCGGTCTTCGGAAAATACTAGTCTTCTGACGGCATAGTCGCCGAGTTGGCTGCGGCAGGTCTTTCCCCACCGTAGGTTTCGCTCCCGTACGTTCTCCCTTGTCTAGCTGTACAGCCCGTTCGAACAGTCCGCTCGCCAGGCAGTGGGCAGGACTGCAACCGGAGGTACCGTATGAGTGATCAGATGGGCGCCGCTGGATCTGGTTCGCTCGCCGCTGACACCGGCCGCAGCCTGGCTATCCTCTTCGCCCGCCTCGTGCTCGGACTGATTTTCTTCATGGCTGGCGTCTTCAAAGTGTTCGACATGGGCGCGATTGAGCACGCCCGCCAGCTCTTTCTTCCCTTCGCGGATACGTTCCTGCCAGAGTGGTCGCTGTGGGCGATGGGGACCGTAATACCGTTCGTCGAGCTGGCCGCCGGGTTCCTTCTGTTGATCGGCTTCAAGACGCGCTGGGCTCTGATCGCGCTTGGCGCGGTCCTGGTCACGGCGACGTTCGGACACCTGATGGATGACCCCTTGTATGCCTTCCACCGCCACGTCCTGCCGCGATTGGCTCTGATGCTGTTCATCCTTGTCTTACCATCACATCTAGACCGGTTCTCCGTGGACGCCTGGTTACGCCGCTGATGTGGCAGAATCTCCTGGACGTGTTGCTGGGTGCCGGGTTCTGGGTCGGCGGCATGCTGGCTGGCGCGTGGATACTGAGTCTGCGGCGCCGGGACGTCAGCGTAGCGGATGTGTTCTGGGGACTGGGATTCGCCGTAGTAGCCCTGTACGCTTTCCGGGTGGCGGATGGGTACATAGTCCGCCGCGCCGCGGTGACCGCTCTGACTGTCGTGTGGGGCGTTCGGCTGTCTCTCTACATTGCTCGGCGGCGAATCGGCGAGCAGGAGGACCGGCGTTACGCGGCTATCAGGGCGCGGGTCGGCCCAGCCTGGCCGCTTCTGAGCCTGCCCGCCGTGTTCGCCTCGCAGGGGCTGGCGGTCCTGTTCTTCGGGCTGCCCGTCACCTGGGCACAGCTGTCCGTGGCTCCCGGCCGGACTACCTGGATCGACCTGCTCGCGGCCCTGGTTTGGGCCATAGGGTTCACGTTCGAGGCGCTCGGCGATTCCCAGCTTCGCCGCTTTCGCGCCGACCCGGACAACCGGGGCCGCGTCTTGGATACGGGCCTGTGGAGGTACACCCGTCATCCCAACTACTTCGGGGACGCGCTGGTATTCTGGGGGCTGTTTGGATTCGCGGTGGCTACACCCGGTGGGTGGTGGACGATAGTGAGTCCGATCGCTCTGACGTTGATGTTACTGAGGATTACCGGCGTGCCTCTCCTGGAAGAGGACATGGAACAGCGGCGCCCGGGGTACGCAGACTACGTTCGGCGCACGAATGCGTTCTTCCCCGGGCCGCCGCGGCGCAGCTAGTTCGCGAAAAGGGCCGTGAACCGGCTCAGGCAGCTCGTCCATCCTTGTTCGTGGTCCGTCTTGGCCTCGAGGGCCGGAAACAGGTCGTGCGTGAGGACCAGCTCAGTAGACCCTTCCATATCATTGAACTCGACCGTTACGAGCGTCTCTCCGCAGTCATGCGCTTCTTCCTTCCAGCGCCAGGTGTACACCAGCTTGGCCGGAGGGCTTACTTCCCGGTACACGCCGTAGGCATTGTACTCAGCGCCATCGGGAGACCTCATGGAGATCAGGTACTTTCCGCCGACGGTGAGATCGACCTCCGTTCCCTGAACTTCGATTCCATCCGGCGCGGCCCATTTTCTCATCTGCGATGGCTCGGTCCAGGCCCGGAATACATCACTGGGCGATGCGTTGATAATCCTGGTCAGTCGTATGGTCGTGTCGGTTTCAGTCGTCATTTCTTCGCTCCTTGTCATGGTGGTGGCTCGCCCGGTACGGGTTTGAAGTAGCGCGACAGAGCGTCGAGCTGAGACTCCCAGAACACCCGGTATCGTTCGACCCACTGGGCCGCGTCGCGCATCGGAGATGCATCGAGGCCGCAGCGGCTCAGACGTCCATCGCGCGCGCGGTGCACCAGACCAGCTTTCTCCAGTACGCGCAGGTGCTTCGAGATCGCTGGCCGGGAGACGTCGAACGGTCTGGCAAGCTCTCCTACGGTCGTCGTACCAAGTGCCAATCGCGTGAGTATCGCGCGTCTTGTGGGATCGGCCAGGGCCCCGAACGTGGCATCGAGCTGGGCGCTCGACCGCCCGTCGGTCATTTGCCGGCCACTTTGATTGGTAACCATATAGTTACCAATATGGAAAGGAGCGTGTCCCGCGTCAAGGTGGGGAATGCCTACCGCTGGGTCCTACCGATTCCGTTCCCGCAGGTGTCCACCGAGAAGAACTCCGGCAAATCCGACCAGGGCGATCGAAAAATTGTACCAGGTAGGCTGGACCGCTTCCGAAGACGCCTCGAACGAGGTGAGTTCAGCCGGGGTCCGCGTGTCTGTGGCCGAGATCTGGGCGCCGGCGGCACGCTGTTCCTCCAGGCTGGTATCCATCGACATGTGGGCTATCGCCATGCCAACGCCGACGACGAGAACGAGCCACGCCAGCACAGTCACAGGCTTGGAACGCAGTGCCATGGCCCGGCAGACCCAGCCGCCGAGTATCGCTGCCGGCACGCCCAAGGCCAGACTCACCGCGACCCAACTCCCCGTCACATGCGTGGAGCCCTCCTGAAAAGCGAACGATGGACCGGTGAGCTTCCAGGCGAGCGTCATGGTGATCATTACGAATACAACCATGGCCAAGTAGCCGATGATGACGGCTGCTACGCTTCTAACCACGTGTTGCTCCTTGATTCGGGGTGCCTGGTGCGGAAGGCCGTGAAATGTAATGCACGCTATGGGCAGCATGCGAATGGGAGCGAGAAGTGCACCTGCCGTCCATGCGCCAGCCGTCTGGCGGAGCCCCAGGCCGCACCCTAGTTTCGCCGCACTTGCTTCCGGCGCGAGCCGCACCGGTCCACACAGCACTCGAGCATCGACGGGTATGCGATGAGCGATTCCATTTCCGTAACACTTCCCGATGGCTCTTCACGGACACTGGCGTCCGGCTCCTCCGGCGCGGACTTGGCGGCCGACATCGGACCCGGGCTGGCCAAAGCCGCCATCGCGGTGAAGGTGGAAGGCGAACTCCGAGATCTAGGCCTGGCGCTACCGGACGCCTCGATGGTTGCGATCGTGACGCGCGCCGATGATGACCCCGACGCGCTGTACGCATTGCGCCATTCGGCCGCGCATGCCCTGGCCACCGCGGTGCGCGAACTCCACCCACAGGCGGGCATCGGCTTCGGCCCCCCAATCGAAAACGGGTTCTACTACGACTTTGAGGTGGACCAGCCCTTCACACCGGAGGATCTGGAGGCGATCGCGGCACGTATGAAGGAGGTGGTCGCCGCCGACATGTCCTTTGAGCGCAGCGAGGTATCTCGGGAAGAAGCCGAGTCGCTGTTCCAGGACGATCCGCTCAAGCTGGAGCGGCTCTCGGAGATCCCGGCCGGCGAGACGATCTCCGTGTACCGGAACGGTCCCTTCACGGATTTATGCCGCGGACCTCACGTGCCGACCACGGGCGAAATCGCCCACTTCAAGCTCCTGTCTTCGGCAGGCGCTTATTGGCGCGGCGACGAGACCCGCCAGATGCTGCAGCGCATCTACGGCACGGCCTTCTTCGAGAAGAAGAATCTGGAGGAGCACCTTCACCGGCTGGATGAGGCGAAGAAGCGGGACCACCGCAAGCTCGGACGGGAGCTGGATCTGTTCAGTTTCCCAGAAGACTTCGGCCCCGGTCTCGTTTGCTGGCACCCGAAGGGCGCCCGGATCCAGCTTAAGCTGCGGCGCTGGATCGAGGACTTGCTCGAGGCCCGGGACTACGAATTCGTATACACACCCCATGTATCCAGTGAGTCCTTGTTCAAGCGCAGCGGGCACATCCCCACCTATGCACAGAACATGTATCCGCCGATGCAGGGTGAGGGAGATGGCGAGGCGTTTCGGGTCAAGCCGATGAACTGTCCCGGTCACATGGTGATCTATGCGGCCCGGCCACGGAGCTACCGGGACCTCCCGCTCCGGTTGTCGGAGATTGCCAACGTGTATCGTTACGAGCGGTCCGGTACGCTGCACGGTCTGCTCCGGGTCCGCATGCTCACTATGGACGACGGCCACATCTTCTGCACGCCCGAACAGCTCGAGGACGAAATCTTCACTTGTATCGATCTGGTGGATGACGTGATGCACACGCTGGGCTTGTCGTATCGGCTGGACCTCTCCACGCGGCCGGCCAAACGAATCGGTGCCGAGGCGAATTGGGACAGGGCGGAAGCGGCGCTGCACCAGGCACTCGCCCGGCTGGAACGCGACTACTCCGTTGACGAGGGCGGGGGAGCCTTCTACGGACCGAAGATCGACGTCAAGTTCAAGGACGCGATCGGCCGCGAATGGCAGGGCGCCACGATCCAGCTTGACTTCAACCTGCCCGAGCGGTTCGAACTCGAGTATATTGGGGCCGACAACAAGCCGCATCGGCCCGCCATGATTCACCGCGCGATCTTCGGATCCATTGAGCGGTTCACGGGTTTCCTGATCGAGCACTTTGCGGGTGCGTTTCCGGTTTGGCTCGCGCCTGAGCAGGTTCGGGTCGTTCCCATTACGGACAAGCAGACAGATGTGGCGGCGCGCATCCGGAAGACGCTGCGCGAGATGGGACTGACGGCGGAATTGGATGCTCGATCGGACACGCTGAGTTATCGTGTGCGAGACGGAGAGCTTCACAAGATTCCGTACCTGCTGGTGGTCGGAGAACGGGAAGCGGAGGCGGGCACCGTGGCCGTACGTGCACGGGGCGCGGGTAAGAAGCAGGAAGTGATGCCGTTGGATGCATTCGTGCAGCGAATTCGTAAGGAAATAGATACAAAGGCGATCACGCCGTAACGGGGAAGAGGGAGACTTAGATGCCTGGATTCGGAATTCTGGCGCACCCATGGTGGGTTGCGGTGCTGTACGTGCTGCTACTCGGCCACATTACCAATCTGTGCGTAACGATGTACCTGCACCGCTCGGCTACGCACGGTGGGGTCAAGTTTGGCCCGCCTGTCGAGCACTTCATGCGGTTTTGGCTGTGGCTGACGACCGGCCAGGTCACGCGCGAGTGGGTGGCCGTGCACCGGAAGCACCATGCGTTTGCAGACCGCGAAGGAGATCCCCATTCGCCGCTTCTGGAAGGGCTGTGGAAGGTCACTTTCGGGCAGGTGTTTTACTATCAGAAGGCCGCGGGCGACCCTGAGGTGCTTGAAAAGTACGGCAAGGGATGCCCGGATGACTGGGTGGAGCGGAACGTCTACACGGGTCGGCGAGGCAGCGGGATCATGGTGATGCTGGCGATCGATCTGTTCCTGTTCGGCCCCGTTGTCGGCCTGCTCGTTTGGTTGGGCATGATTTTCTGGATGCCGCTCCTGGGTGGCGTGATCAACGGCATCGGCCACGGAATCGGATACCGCAACTTCCCGACCCGGGACACGAGTCGGAACATCTATCCATTCGGATTCTGGGTTGTCGGCGAGGAACTTCACAACAACCACCATGCCGACCCTCGTTCGGCGAAATTCAAGGCCTACTGGTGGGAGTTCGATGTCGCCTGGGTGTGGATCCGGGGCCTGAGCATGCTGAAGCTGGCGGACATCATCTACGCCCGTAGCGTCACCGCCAAGGAATTTGGTGCGAAGCATTTCAGGGAGCAGGTGACTGAGCCCGTAGCGGGCCGAATCGAGCGTGCCCGCGAGAGGCTCGATGGTATGCGTGAACGCCTGGAGCACGCCAGCGAGGGCCTCGAACACGCCATGGCGCAGGTGCGCGAGCGCATGGAGTCTGCACGCGATCTGCCGGAGGCGGCGCGTCAGCGTCTCAGAGTAGCGCGAGATCGTTTGGAGGCCGCCCGAGTGCGCGTTCGGGAGGCGCTGGATCACGTGAGAAGCGGAGCACAGGCGGAACTCGAAGTGGCTCGGGAGAAGAAGGATCAAGCCCGCGAGCGACTCGAGGAAGCCGTGACACAGGCTCGTGCAGCGCTGGAGTTCGCACGGAGCACGCTGGAGCAGGCCGGCGCCTGACCTCTGGAGCCTGATCGCCAGGGTACCATGAGCGGCCGGGCGTCCGGCCCGGCCGCGCTCCTTCTCCTGCTTGCCGCAAGCGCTGCTTCTGTTGCCGGGTGCACACAGTCGCGCGTCGCCGCTTCGCCGAGTTCGTCGGCCGCTGATGGCAGGGTTCCCGACGGCCCGGCACCCTGCGCGGACCTGTTCGGGGGCTCGGGACCGGTGGGCCGAACTTCCGGGTTGTACTGTCTGCCGCTGCTGGCTGCCCCCGGCTTCGAGGCCGGCCCCGCTTTCGTCGAACTCCGCCTGCCCGCCAGTCCGTTTGGCATCGCGGTGACCTCGAGCGGACATCAACGCTATGATCTGACCCTCATCACCGAGTCGCTACCCGAGCCGCAGAGCCTGGGTGCATTCACCCGATACGCGGCGTGGCTGGCTCCCATGACTCTCGCCGAATTCCTGCCCCTGGGAGACGTGGTGGACGGGGAGCTTCAGCTCGGCGAGTCGAGCCTGAATCAGTTTCTGGTGCTGATATCCGCCGAAGGGCCGCACGAGGAAGCGGAGCACGCGCCTGGCGGGCGGCCGGGCCCGCGCGGACCGGTCGTGCTGCGCGGGCAGTCGCCCAGCGCTCGGCTGCGACGGCCAGACCTGCTGGATTTTCTGCTGGGCGCCTCGGACCAGGAGGCCCAGGCCAGGCATGTGCACGGAGACGCGCGTGCCGATACGGCAGCTGCCGGCGGCGAAACCTGGCCGACTCCTCCGATGCCGCCCGGTCTGACGATGCTTCCGGCACTGATGCAGCTGTCGCCCAAGGCCACTCCGTACCGGCTCCGGAGCAGCGATTACCCAATCCCGCCCGCCCGCCCGAGGCAGCTCGTCCGGCTGGCGGATGGCGACACGCTACGGCTCGAAGCGGCGCCCCTGACTAAAAAGATCCGGGGCCGTGAGTTGGTCATGCTCGGCTTCAACGGGCAGATCCCAGGCCCTCTCATCGAGGTCGACAGGCAGGCCACTGTGATCGTGAACCTCGTGAACCATACCCGCTGGCCTGCGACCGTTCACTGGCATGGTGTTCGTCTCGAGAACCGGTATGACGGTGTGCCGGGCGTTACGCAGGATCCGGTTCCGCCCGGCGGCTCGTTCATCTACAAAATTCATTTCCCGGACGCCGGTATTTACTGGTACCACCCTCATCACCGGGAAGACGTCCTGCAGGACCTGGGTCTGTACGGAAACATGCTGGTCCGCTCAGAGCGGGCTGAATACTACGGCCCGGCGAACCGGGAGGAAGTTCTGATGCTGGACGACCTGCTCATCGGCGGCGACGGGTTGTTTCCGTACGGCCGCGAAGAGGCCACCCACTCCCTGATGGGCCGGTTCGGAAATCTTCTCCTGATCAACGGCGAGCCGGAGTATTCGTTGCGGGTCGATCGCGGCGAGGTCGTGCGCTTCTTCTTCACCAACGCGTCCAATACCCGGACGTTCAACCTCTCCGTTCCGGGAGCCGCTTTGAAGGTGGTGGGCTCCGACGTCGGCAATTTCGAGCACGAGGAATGGGTCGAAAGTGTGGTGATCGCGCCGGCGGAGCGGTACGTCGTGCACGCTCGGTTCGATGACCCCGGATCGTACTCGGTGCTCAACCGGGTGCAGGGAATCGACCATATCGGCGGCCGGTTCCTGGCTCAGACGGACACGCTGGGTACGGTTGAAGTGCGGATGACTCGGGCGGAGCCCGACCTGTCCGACGTGTTCCGAGAGCTCCGGACCGATAGTGCTGCGGTCCGGGAGATTGATAGGTACCGGCATCTCATGGACCGGCCGGTCGACCACGAGCTGCTCCTGACGATGGAAACGCGGGATTTGCCGTTCGTCGTTCAGCGTCTGATTCAGCTGGACTCCGTATGGTTCCCGCCTGTCGAATGGAGCGGCACAATGCCGATGATGAACTTGGCTTCCACGCCCTCTCAGGTGGCCTGGACACTGCGCGATGCTGCAACCGGCCTCGAAAACCTCGACATCGACTGGCAATTCGAGGTCGGCGACGTGGTCAAGATTCGGATCACGAATCGGCGTGATGTCCTTCACGGGATGCAGCACCCGATTCACCTCCACGGCCAGCGGTTCCTGGTTCTATCGGTGGGCGGCGTGCCCAACGAGAACCTCGTCTGGAAAGACACGATGTTGCTCCCGGTCGGCACATCTGCCGATATTCTGCTTGAGTTGTCCAATCCCGGACAATGGATGCTGCACTGCCATATCGCCGAGCATCTGGAGTCGGGAATGAAGACGGTATTCACGGTGCACTAGGAGGATTCGATGGCCAGGTTGTCTTTTCTCACTACACGGAGTGTGACGCTTTGCGCCGCAATCTCCGCTGCATTCATCGTCGTAGCACCGGTGGCCGGGCTGGCACAAGAGGGGAGCATGGTCAGCGTGGACGCTCCCCTTGTGGCGCTGACCAACGCGACGGTCATCGACGGCACGGGTTCCGATGCGATGACGGGCCAGACGATCTTGATTCGCGACGGACGGATAGCCGCGGTTGGGGGCTCGGTGGACGTGCCGGATGATGCGGAGGTCATCGACGCCACCGGCCACACGGTCATTCCCGGTCTCGTCGGCATGCACGATCACATGTACTTCAGCTCGGCCGGCGGCTACAGCGCTCAGGCCGATTTTACCGGCCCCCGACTTTACCTCGCCGCAGGCGTGACTACGCTGCGGACCACCGGGAGCCAGAAGCCGTACGCGGACATCAACCTGAAGGCCGATATCGACGCCGGAAAAACGCCCGGCCCAAAGATCCACATCACCGCGCCTTATATCACGGGCGAAGCCGGCGGCGGTGACATGGCCAGGGTTTCGAATGCCGAGGAGGCCAAGCGTTTCGTGGCGTATTGGGCCTCAGAGGGTGTCGAATGGATCAAGGGCTACACGTCGATCACGCGCGAGCAGCTGGGCGCCGCCATCGAGGAGGCACACGCCAGAGGAGTGAAGGTCACGGGTCATCTGTGCGCGGTGAGCTTCGAGGAGGCCGTCGAACTCGGGATCGATAACCTGGAGCACGGCTTCCTGACGGCGACGGATTTCGATCCGAACAAGACGGCCGACGAATGCCCCCATAACAGTATGCTGACGGTCGCAAATACGGCGGATCCGAGCGGCGAGGCTGCCCAACGCCTGATCGCTACGATGGTCGAGAACGAAGTATCGATGACCTCCACTCTGGCGGTGATCGAGCCGTTTGTCCCGAATCGCCCGACCAAGGACCAGCGTATTCTGGATGCCATGGCTCCCGCCGTCCGCGACGCGTACCTGGAGACCCGGGAGCAGATCGACTCGGGGCACTCTCCGTTCACGGAGGACATGCTGAGGAGCGCGGGTGAATTCGAGCTCAACTATCACAACGCCGGAGGTGTGTTGGCGTCGGGTGTGGACCCGACGGGTGTGGGCGGAGCGCTTCCAGGCTACGGCGACCAGCGGAACTTGGAGCTGCTTGTAGAGTTCGGCTTCTCGATCCCTGAAGCTATACAAGTCGGAACCCTGAACGGCACGAAGATCCTGGGCGTGGACGCCGAGACCGGCTCCATCGAGGTGGGTAAGGCCGCGGATCTCGTGCTCCTGAAAGGCGACCTGTCGTCTGACATCATGGTGCTGCGGAATACGGTCACCGTGTTCAAGGACGGGGTTGGATACGATTCAGCCAAGCTGATAGCAGCCGTCGAGGGCCGGGTCGGAATCAACTAGCACGAGATAGGTGGTCTGACCGTGGACCTATCGCGGCGCGGCTTTGTGCAGCGCATGTCTATCGCGGCGGCAGCGGGTGGACTGAGTGCCCGCTCGCTGCTTGCCTCCACTTTCACCGATGCTCTCGGGCAAGACGATCTCTTTGCGCTGCTCCTGGGGTCGATTCAGGATGCCGGGCTTCCGCAGGCGGGCTGCTACACGGAGCTGTGTGAGTCGGCTCGAGCGGAAGGCGCAGAGACGCGGTTTGTGACCTCGCTGGCGCTGGTCGAACCGAACGCGGAGCGCTTCTATCTGGTAGACGCGTCACCCGACCTGCCGCGCCAAATGGACCTCATTCCGGGTGAGTCCTTCCGGGCCCGCGCGGCGCAGCGCCGTCCGTTCGACGGCATCTTTCTAACACACGCCCACATAGGACACTACCTCGGACTAGCTCACCTGGGCCGTGAAGGTCTGGGGACGGCGCCAACTCACTGTTACTGCACCGATCGAATGGCGTCATTTCTGGAGAGCAACGGCCCCTGGAGCTTGCTGGTCGAAGAGGGCCGGCTGGTGCTGCAGCGACTCGTGCCGAACGTGTGGACGAGGATCGACGAGCACTTGGAAGCGAAGGCGATTCCGGTGCCGCACCGGGACGAGTATTCGGACACGGTGGGGTTCGTGTTCAGGGGACCGACGAGGGAAATGCTCTACCTGCCAGACATCGATGGGTGGGAAAAGATGCAGCCCTCGATCGAGAGTGTCGTGCGCGAAGTGGATGTCGCTCTGCTTGACGGTACGTTCTATACGGCAGCAGAACTTCCGGGACGCCGCCAGGAGGACATTTCGCATCCCCTGATTCCTTCCACAATGAACCGTCTCGAGTCTCTAGCAGCGGAGACGGAGATCGCCTTCATCCATCTCAACAACACCAACCGTGCGCTGACGATCGGCGGACCCGAAGCCCTCGAGATAGCCCGGCGTGGCTTTCACTTGCCTCGGAAGGGTCAGCGATATGCGCTCTAGCCCGGCCGAACGGATAGCCGACCTGTGGAATCGGTTGCACGGGCTCCCGGGCGGCCGGTGGCTATTCAGCCAAATTCTCAGGCTCATGATTCCGTACTCAGGCACCGTCCGCCCCAGAGTGTTGGAGCTAGGTCCGGGTTACTGCCGCGTAGAGATTCGCGACCGGCGCCGGGTACGCAATCACCTGAACTCGGTTCACGCCATCGCCCTGATGAATGTCGGGGAGCTCACCAGCGGACTGGCCGTGACTCTTGGCCTTCCTCCCTCGGTCCGCGGGATCGTACGCGAGCTATCAGCCGAATACCTGATCAAGGCGCGCGGCGCTCTCACGGCGACCTGCAGCTTCGAACCGCCCGCTGTGACAGAAGAAATGGACTTCCGGGTCACGAGCGAGGTTCGCAATGCGGGAGCCGAGGTCGTGGCCCGGGTTCACACGATCTGGCGCCTGGCTCCGCGGCCTGCGGTCCGGTCGGGACGTTGACAGGGGCCGAAGCCAGGGCGGCTTTTATTCGCCACTCGGGGGCTGAACTGCCGCTGATTTGCGGTCCCATGTACCCGTGCAGCAATCCAGAGCTGGTCGCTGCGGCCTCGGACGCGGGGGCGCTGGGCGTTCTCCAACCGATTTCCCTGACCTACGTCCACGGCCACGATTTTCGGGCCGGACTTCGGCTCATGCGCTCGCTGACTACGAAGCCGATCGGCATGAACGCCCTGATCGAAAAATCCTCCAAGACATACGCCGACCGGATGCGCGGCTGGCTCGATGTCGCTCTGGAAGAAGGCGTGCGGTTCTTCATTACATCGCTCGGTAATCCCGACTGGGTGGTCAAGCTTGTGGAGCCGTTCGGCGGGGTCGTGTATCACGACGCCACCGAGAGGAAGTGGGCGGAGAAGGGTCTCGCGGGTGGCGCCAGCGGTCTGATCGCGGTCAACCGCAGAGCCGGCGGCCACGCCGGCCCGACGGGCGTGGCGGAGCTATTCGAAGAGCTGTCAGACCTGGGTGTGCCGGTCGTCTGCGCAGGCGGGATCGGGGATGAGGTCGGGTACGTGGAAGCCCTCCGCCTCGGGTACGCCGGCGCCCAGCTCGGAACACGGTTTATCGCGGCCACCGAGTGCGCGGCGAGTCAGCCGTACAAGAATGCCATCGTCAATGCCGGTGAGGACGACATCGTTCTCAGCGAGCGGATTACCGGGATTCCCGTGTCCGTGATCCGCACTCCTTACATCGAGCGGATGGGACTGAAGGCGGGCCCTCTGGCGCGTCGAATGCTCCGCGGCCGTCGGAGCAAGCACCTGATGCGCACGATCTTCGCGCTCAAGTCGCTGTGGCAGCTGAAGCGGGCATCGCTCGATGAAACAGGTCGGCATGACTTCTGGCAGGCCGGAAAGAGCGTCGCGTCTATCCATGGGATCGAGCCCGCCGGCGACATCGTACGCCGATTCCGCGAAGCGGCGTCCTCGGCCGGGCTCGCCTCCGCCAGGCCTCGGCAGACTACCGGGCTTGTCTAGGCAACCCTTCGCCGGGCTTAAGCGGGCTGGCCTAAACGGGCCGGCCTAAGCCAGTTGGCGGCTCGCTTCGCGTGCGAGCGCCTCCGCCGTGACTCTCAAATGCGACGCATTCCAGGTGGCCACACCGTTTCGCACCAGAATCGTCTGAGGCGACTCATGTTGAACCCCGAAGCGCTCGGCAATCCGACGCGACAGCTCCCGCTGCTGAATCACGTCGATCAGGTACACGGGCGCCGCTGGCGCAGCGGCCAGGAACTTGTTGACCTGCCGGTAGGCCCGGGCGCTGGTCGGACACGCGGTGCTGTGCTTGAACAAAAAGAAGTCACCGCCTTCGACAGCGGCGTCCAGTTCCGAATAATCAGCTAGATGCAGCAGTTGAGAGGCGGAAGCCACGGGCACGTCCTCCGGAAGAAGTTCACCTCGCAGCACGGTTACGGCTTGTCCCCGTAGCGCGACCCGGTCCCCGCGCATTTCCACGCCCACCACGCCGCCACGTTTGGATGCTTGAAAGCCGGTCATCGCGTCCCGGCCCAGCCGGTCTCGCCAGAAGGGAGCTAGCGCGCAGTGGGCTGAGCCCGTCACGGGATCTTCGGGAACCCCGAACGCGGGAGCGAAGAATCGAGACACGAAGTCGTACCTGCCATCCTCACTGTCATCCTCAGCGGTGACTATAACTCCGCGCAGTCCGAGCGATCGCAAGGCTTGCATATCCGGTTCAAGGCCTCTGAGCACCTCTTCGGACGGCACCAGAACGAAGTAGTCCATTCGGTTCTTTCCGAACCAGGTGCCTGCTCCATGCAGCCCGTCGCGCAGTGGCGCCGGTGGCTCGATCTCGTCGGGCGGCTCGGCCGGAAAGTCCAGCTCGATCCAGTCGCCGTCACGCCGTGCCATGAGTACGCCGCTCAGGGTCTGAAAACGCGCCACCGCGTCAGGGGCGAGGTGTCCCTCTTCCCACAGGATATGCGCGCTAGCCAGAGTTGCGTGGCCACACAGATCTACCTCGGCGGCGGGCGTGAACCACCGGAGCCGGTATCCGTCCGCCTCCGGGTGCAAGAAGGCTGTTTCCGCAAGATTCATCTCCGAAGCCACCGCCTGCATCCAGTCCTCACTCGCGGGTTCCCTGAGTCGGCACACGGCCGCCGGGTTGCCCGAAAAAGGACCGGAAGCAAACGCGTCGACGATTCGTATCGGAACCATGCTGCTCAGACCTCAGACGGGAAAAGACGGTCACCCTCGCGCCGCCAATGATCTTCTGCTTTCAAACGTACTCCGCCGATCCAGCGGTCAATACCAACGCAGTCAACTGCGTTTCGCTTTCCACCGAGGACTGCCGCGCCCGCCTCGGTAAGCGTAAGGCGAGCCCCGAAGGGATCCGGTCCGGGCGAGGGCTTCGGGAGTGGACTCCCGTCGTCGGTCGCGAGCAGGGGAGCTGGCTGCTGCGACAATCTCCCCATCGCAGTCCATACGAAGGCGTCACCAGCGAAACGAGCTTCCTCTCGAGCCTGTGAGAGCTTGAACGTATCGCCCGGCCGCGCTGGCTCGGGGCCCAGTTCGCGGACGGCTTCAAGAATCTGCCGTTCGGTGCGCGAAAGGCCGGTGGTTGCACAGGGGTACTCTTCGACGAGTCGGCGCAGGGCGGTCGTGAGATAGGGAAGCGAGGCATGTTTCTCGCCGCTCAGTGAAGCCAGCGAACTCGGTTCGTCGAGCCTGAACGCCGACCAGGCGGCGGCCGCCGCCGACAAACAATCCTCACCTGCTTCGGCTCGACGCGAGAAAGCGTCATTCAGAGCTTCCCGGCTACTCTCGCAGATATAGGTCGCAAGCGGGACCAGAGTGAGTTTCGTACCGGTGACTCCGTGCTCCGCAAACCAGTCGAGCACTTGAATGAGCTGAAGCTGATCGTAGAGGTCGGGCTCGAACCACAGCGTGACCTCGCGAAAGCCACTCGCCGCCTCCAGGGCTGAATCTCGCATGCGAAACGACTCGCGCGCCGCTTCGAATTCTTCCCAGCCCTGCGCCGCAATGAACTCGGCCCGAACCTCCGACAGCTCGTTCAATGAGAGCCCGCCGGGCACGGGTCCATCGTGGAGGACGTCTCGCCAGGGAAGTATCCGCCCGTTCATGTCCGCGGCTTTCAGCGCTCCGGCCGCCGAGTCACCGTTTGTAATGTGGAGCATTGACTTATCAGGAATGATGTGGCCGCCAACCGCTGGATGAATCGCGACGTTGATTCACGGCAGGTGACAGCTGGCCAGGCCACGCTTTTCCAGGTAGCGCTGGTGGTACTCCTCGGCGCGGAAGAACTCGGTGGCCGGTTCGACCTGGGTTACGATCGGCCTCGAGAAACGATCTGAAGCGTCAAGGCGATCGCGCGAGGCAGTGGCGGTCGCCGCCTGCTCGGGCGAATGGGTGAAGATCGCGGACCTGTACTGCGTCCCCACATCCGGCCCCTGCCGATCGAGTGTGGTTGGGTCGTGGAGCTCCCAGAAAACGTCCAGCAACTGATCGTATGCCACGCGCTCCGGGTCGAATTCCACCTGTACGACTTCCGCGTGCCCGGTCGAACCTGTGCACACCTGCGCGTACGTCGGGTGTTTGAGCGTACCGCCGAGGTAGCCCACCGCCGCCTCGGTAACCCCGGCTACGTTTCTGAACGCTACTTCCACGCCCCAGAAGCATCCGGCCCCGAAGGTCGCGGTTTCGTGTCTCGCATCAGTCATCCTGCCATGTCTCCATCCGATTTCGTCTGCGGATGCGGAAAATCCCTACAGATACGGCTTGAACAGTCGCGCAATTCCGTCCCGAAGACGAATCGGGAGCGACCGCCCGTCGAGTGCCGCCTGCGTAAGGAGTCTTCCCCCACGCATCTTATCGTCAATAATACCATCCAGGGTTCCCGCCAACTCGCGGCCGTAGCATTCCACGTTGAACTCGAAGTTGAGCCGCAGGCTGCGAGGGTCCCAGTTTCCCGAGCCGAACAGGCTCCATTCGCCGTCCACCGTCATGATCTTGCTGTGGTCGAAGGGTGGGGAAGACAACCACACCCGGCAGCCTCCAGCCATGGCCAGCGAGAGATCTGCTGCCATGGCCCACTGGACGATTCTCAGGTTGATGCGCTGGGGGAGAATGATCTCTACATCCACTCCGCGCATAGCAGCCAGGTAGAGGGAGTCGTAGATGGTTCGGTCGGGCAGAAAGTAGGGCGTCACGATTCGGATCTGTTTCCTGGCCTGACCGATGGCGGCCAGGAGGACCCACCGTAGCTGACCCAGGTCATCATCCGGGCCATCCGGTATCGCGCGGGCCGGATTCTGTCCGACCTCGTCAATGGCTGGAAACCATGATTCGCCGCCGAGCGGCTCGCCCGTCGTGAACTCCCAGTCCTCGGCGAAGATCTGGGTCAGCTGTCGCACGATCGGACCCCGCAAGCAAAAATGCGTATCCCGAATCCTTTCGTCCGGAGATGCGTCTCGGAGGCAGCCCCCCCGGATATTCATTCCGCCCGTGAAGCCGATGCGGCCGTCCGCGACTAGAATCTTGCGGTGGTTACGGAGATTCATGTACGGCATTTTCATGATCCCCAGGGACTTCAAGAATTCGGCGGTCGGTACGCCCTTTCTCCGAAGAATCGCAGGTGTGCGGGGCCGGCTGTACCTGGCTCCAACCGCGTCCACCAGCACGCGAACCTCGACCCCACGCCGTACGGCGCGTTCGAGTGCGTCGATGAAGCGCACCCCTTCCTCATCGTGGTCGAAGATATAGCTGCACAGGCCGACGGAGTGCTGCGCGCTGTCTATGGCTTCGAGCATGGCGGGGAAGGCCTCATCGCCATCTACGAGCGGCGCGATCTTGTTCCCCGGCGTCGGAGGCACGCCCGTCATTTGTCCGACCAGCGCACCCAATCTGGTGACATTCTCGTTCAGATCGCCCACGGCGTCGTTCGCAGCCAGACCGGGTTGGCTGCGAGTGCGCAAACGCACCGCGCGCCGGCGAATGCGGTTGATGCCGAGAGTTACGTACAGGGCGGACCCGATGATCGGAACCAGCCATATCAGCCCCACCCATCCGATCGCGGCGCGCTCTTCGCGCTTGTTGAGCACGGCGTGGCCTGACGCCAGCACAGCCAGAATGACGCCGAGGATGGTCAAAAGGACCGGCAGGTCGATCAGCAATACGAGTCTCCGACAATCATGTGCGTGCCGCCAGCCTGAGAGTACTGTATGATCCGGCCTGGATTATCTAACCGAAAAGACGCGTGAACGATACACGATTTCCCCGACTGACGCGTGACGCCATGCTGTTGGCGTCGCTTGTCGTGCTGATTGCCGGCGCGCGGATAGCCGCCCCTATCATCGTACCCGTCCTCGTGGCGGGAGTGCTGTCCATCATCTGCGCCACCCCCACATCATGGCTGACGTCTCACCGAGTTCCGGCTCCCCTGGCCGTCTCAGCGGTGATGATAGGACTCCTGGCCGTGTCGTTCCTGGCTCTGGCCGTGATCGGAACCTCCCTGGCCGAGTTGTCCACCGATCTGCCCGTGTATCAGGCCACGCTCAGGGACCGGACTCGGGACGTGGCCGGCTGGCTCGGAGAACGCCGCATCGAGGTCTCCGATCAAGTTCTTCAGGACCTGTTTAACCCGAACCGCATTCTGCGTGTGGTCGGAACCCTGGCCTCCGGTCTCGGAGGCTTGCTCGGCAGTATCGTGCTCGTGCTCCTGACGACGGTGTTCGTGCTGCTTGAGATGTCGGATTTTCCAGCCAAGACGCTGGCGGGCGCACGCCACCCGCAGCGAACCCTGGATGACTTGCACCGGGTTACCGACAACGTGAAGCGCTATATGGCCCTGAAGACACTGATAAGTTTGGCGACCGGCGTATCGGTGTCGATTTGGCTTACTCTGATCGGTGTGCGGTATGTGCTTCTGTGGGGAGCCCTGGCCTTCTTGCTCAATTACATACCGAACATCGGATCGATCATCGCGGCGATTCCGGCCATACTACTGGCCTACCTGCAGCTGGGCCTGGGTGGGGCGATTGCCACGGCTGCCGGCTACCTGGTCATCAATACGGTAATCGGCAACTTCATCGAACCCCGATTATTCGGGCGTGAGGTCGGTCTCTCGACTCTCGTCGTGTTTCTGTCTCTCGTTTTCTGGGGCTGGGTGTTGGGCCCTGTCGGGATGCTCCTTTCGGTGCCTCTGACCATGATCGTCAAGATCGGACTTGAGGCCAGCGAACAGACCCGGTGGGTTGCCATTCTGCTCGGCAATCGAGTCTCTATCGACGAAGCCACGTCCACGTAAGTCTGCCCCACGACCGGTCTCAGCTCCGGCCTCATCTGGCGCAGCCCCTCCCGTCGGCCTGGTTACCTCATCCGACGTGCCGTCGTCTTACCATAGAACCACCAGTTACGGGAGGTGGAGAAATGCGGACGGCAAAATCGCGAGTGATGTGGATTGCGGGGGTGGTGCTCCTGATTGGTGGACTCGGTACGCCGGCAGAGGGTCTCGGGCAGAGCGATCGCGAAGCCGCCGAGCGTGGCGATGCAGGCATAGATAGGGCGGGGCCGCCGGCCGTGGCCACCAGGACCGGAGTCCAGGGCCAGCAGCGGCAGGTTCAGCACAGACGGTGGCGGGCCAAGCGGCACCGCGTTCAGCGAGCAAGGCGCCAGCACAGAGTTCGCAGGCACAGAGTTCGCGGGTACCGGGCGGCGCACCGCCGCCACGTGACTCGCAGCCACCACCGGACGGTTCGCCACCACCGGACGGTTCGCCACCACCGGACGGTTCGCCGGCACCGGGCGGTTCACCGGCACCGGGCGATTCACCGGCACCGGGCGATTCAGAACCGGAGCCGGCGCGGTCCAGTGTAGTGGGGGGAGGGGTTGGGGGAGGACCAAGAAGGGGAGGCCTCGGCCTCCCCTTCTTGCGTCAGCATATGCTGCCGACTCATGTCAGGTCGTCCGGAGCTGCTCCTCGACCTGGTCAGCGAGCTGCTCGAGGTTTCGTCCGAAGTCCTCCAGGGCCTTGAGGACGGGAGCCGTGCCTTCCTGGGCTCGAGCCAGGTTTTGTCCCACCACGTCCCAGTTGACTAGCTGCCAGAAAGCGCTGACGTAGTCGGGACGCCGATTCTGATAGTTCAGGTAGTACGCGTGCTCCCACACGTCGATGCCCAGAATCGGGAACATTCCGCTCATGAGCGGGCTGTCCTGGTTTGCCGTGGACATGACCTTCAGTTTTCCAAAGGCGGACACGGCGAGCCAGCCCCAGCCAGACCCGAAACGGGCCCCGGCCGCAGCCGAAAACCGATCCTTCAGCCCATCCAGAGATCCGAAAGCACGATCGATTTCGCCGGCCAGGAGCCCCTCCGGCGCTGAGGTGCCGCCCGGCGTGAGAACTTCCCAAAACAGCGAGTGGTTGGCGAAGCCGCCGCCGTTGTTGCGGACACCCGTACGGATGTCTTCGGGAAGCGACTCGAGGTTCCACAGGAGCTGCTCAGCCGAGTAGCCGTGCAGATCATCCTGACCTTCAAGGGCTGTGTTCAGCTTGTCCGTGTAGCCCTGATGGTGTTTCCCGTGATGGATTTCCATCGTGCGAGCGTCGATGTGGGGCTCGAGGGCGTCGTGGGCGTAGCCTAGGTCCGGCAACTGAAATGGATAGGACATCGGAGACTCCTGATCGTTAACAGGACAAGTAATCCGCACGCTCAAATTGCTTGTGAGGGTAGCGTACGACAAGTATACAACCCGAGCCACTAACCACACGATCCACCAGGAGGACGTACGAACTCACTAAAAGGGCATACCGTGCTTGTAACGGGCGCGGCTCAGCGACTGGGCCGGAGTGTCTCTCTGGCTCTGGGAGCCGCCGGGGCGAAGGTCCTTCTTCACTACCGCAGGTCCGAGCAGGCCGCGGAGTCTGTCCGGTCTGAACTGGAGGAACGGGGCGCCGAAGCTGAACTGGTTGCCGCCGACTTTGCGGACGCGGACGGTCTGGAGAGTTTCTTCGACGGCGTTTGGACAGAGCACGGTCCGGTGACGCATGTCGTGAACAACGCATCCATATTTCCGGAAGCCACTCTCGACTCCCTGTCTCTGGCCGGGTTGGAGAGCAACGTTCGGGTCAATGCGTGGGCGCCGTTCGTGCTCACACGCTGTCTGGCCCATCGGCTCGTAGAAACAGGGGAACGGGGTTCCGTCGTGAATCTCCTGGACAGCAGGATCGTGGGCGGCGACCGCAGGCATGCCTCCTACCACCTTAGCAAGGTCCTGCTCTCCGTGCTGACCCGGATGTCGGCCCAGGAATTCGCCCCCGCCATTCGTGTGAACGGCGTGGCCCCCGGCGCCATCCTGCCGCCGGCCGGTGAGAACGAGGAATACGTGCGGCGCCTTGCCGAGCGGCTTCCGCTGGGGACGGGCGGCAGCCTCGCCGATGTAGCCACGGCCGTGCACTACCTTGTATCCTCTGAGGCTGTTACAGGGCAGATCCTGTTTGTGGACGGTGGCCGGCACCTGCAACCGGAGGGAGTATGACCGACGTTCTGCTCATAAAAGACCTCCTGGTGCGCTGTGTGATCGGCGTCCACGACTGGGAGCGGAAAGACCGGCAGGATGTCGTGATTAACATCGAGATCGGGGCCGACTGCAGCCCTGCCGGGCGCAGCGACGACTTCGGGGACGCGGTGGACTATCGCGCCATTACCAAGCGCATACTTGAAGCGGCAGAAGAATCTGAGTACTTCCTGGTGGAGGCGCTAGCCGAACGAGTCGCCTCGATATGCATGGAGGATGAGCGTGTCGATCGCGTTCGCGTGCGGGTCGAGAAGCCTGGCGCTTTGCGCTTTGCGCGCAGCGTCGGCGTCGCCATAGAGAGAGACCGGTCCGCATGACACTGTGGTACGTTGGAGTGGGGTCAAACATCCGGCCGAGGCGACACATCAGGCTCGCCGTGCGGCTCTTGATAGGCCATCCCCACATCAGATTGGCCGGCTCTTCCACGTTCTACCGAACGAAGGCTCTGGGCGTCCCCGGCGCACCTGATTTCTTGAACGGCGTCTTCGAACTTCGAACAGATCTGCCTCGACACCAGCTAGCCGAAGCTCTGGCGGTGATCGAAACGGCGACTGGCCGCCAGCGTGCAGAGAACAGGAACGCCCCCCGGACACTGGATCTGGACCTTCTTCTATCGCGCGTGGACTCCACGGACGGTTGGAGACCGGGCGAAGAAATCCGCTCTCTGCATCGAGACGTTATGGAGCGGGCTTTTGTGGCCATTCCGCTCCACGAACTCGCGTCGGATCTGCGCCTGGACGCCGAGGGGTCGAGTCTCGGCCAAGTCGTAGCCGGGTTCGAGCCCGGCTGGGGGACACCTCAGCGTTTGTTTTCACGGCGTATCAAACGGCTGCTAACGGTGAGTGGAGAGGGCATTTGCGCGCTTGACGCTTGCCAGGAACCGCACTAGTTTTCGCGACACAATAAGGCAAGTGGAGAGGCGGATCTCCCACCTTTCGGCGTGAGCCTCGTAGAGGCCACAGTCGCCGGGTTTCTGCGATACGAGGGTGCGGTGCGCGCATCTCGTTGGCGTAGTAGTCCCGGAAGGTGTCCATCCGGGCTTTTTTTTGGCCCGTACTCAATATGTTGCCTTTAGCAGGGACGTCATTCGAGGAGGGATGTGAGCCAGGACGAGCTAAGAGTAAACGACAGAATTCGCATCAGTCCCATTCGACTCATTGCGGAAGACGGCGAACAGATGGGGATTGTGGCAACGGACGAGGCCCGGTCGATCGCCGAGGACCAAGGCCTGGATCTGGTCGAGGTCGCGCCCAACTCCCGACCGCCGGTTTGCCGAATCATGGACTACGGCAAATACAAGTACGAGCAGGCCCGGAAGGCGCGAGAGGCCAAGCGAAAGCAGCACGTGATCCACATGAAGGAGATCAAGCTGCGACCAAAAATTGAAGACCACGACTTCGGGTTCAAGCTTCGCCACGCCCGCCGTTTTCTTGCTGAAGGAGACAAAGTGAAGTTCACGCTTCGTTTCCGGGGCCGAGAGAGCACGCACCCTGAACTCGGAGCCAGAGTTCTCGAACGGGTGAAGGCGGAACTGGACGATCTTGGGACCATTGAGACCGACATACGGCAGGAAGGGCGGCAAATGACGATGGTGATGGCGCCCCGTCCCGTTGCCTAGAGCAAGAGAGACCGGACATGCCTAAACAGAAGACTAACCGGTCCGCGGCCAAGCGCTTTACGAAGACAGGCAGCGGAAAATACCGACGAAACAAAGCTTTCAAAAGCCATATCCTGACCAAGAAGAGTCCGAAGCGGAAGCGGAAGCTCCGAAAGCCGACGCTGGTGTCGTCGGCAGACTTGAAACGGGTCAAGAGGCTGCTGGGCGGCAACTAGCGCTACGCATCGAAGGAGAGTTTCCATGTCTCGCGTAAAGACGAGCGTCGCCCGGAACCGGCGCAAGAAGAAAATACTGAAGGAGTCCCGGGGCCAGTTTGGCGCCCGGTCCAAGCTCTATCGTACCGCCAAGAACGCGGTCGAGCGTGGTTGGTCCTATTCATACAGGGATCGGCGCCGGAAGAAACGAGATTTCCGGCGGCTGTGGATAGCCCGGATCAACGCGGCCACCAGAGAGCACGAGATCTCGTACTCGCGGTTCATCTGCGGTTTGAAGAACGCCGGGGTGGAAATCAATCGAAAGGTCCTCGCGGACTTGGCTGTCAGAGAGCCCGCGGCATTCGCTGAACTCGCGAAGGTCGCCAAAGAGCATCAGAATTGACCCCAGTGGAGGAATCGCTGCCGGGTCGGCTGGATACTATCCGAGACACCGGCCTGCGGGCCGTTGAGGCGGCGGCGGACGCCTCCGGCCTGGAGGATTTCCGCGTTGAGTACCTGGGAAGGAGCGGTAGACTAGCGGATGCCCTGGGGTCTATCCGCGACCTGCCCGCCGACCAGCGTCCCGCTGTCGGACAACTCGCAAACGCGGTTAAGAGAGCTCTCTCGGACGCGTTCGAGGCGCGGCTTTCGTCGTTCGAGGCTCCCGACGCAGCGCCGACTGTTATGGACCCAACCCTACCGGGGCGGCGACGGTGGCAAGGTGGTGAGCATCCGGTGTCGCTTGTGGTTCAGGAAATCTGCGACATCTTCCGCGAGCTGGGCTTCACTCGGGCCGCCGGTCCCGAAATCGAGACAGAGTGGCACAACTTCACGGCACTCAACATCCCGCTCGATCATCCCGCGGCCGACATGCACGACACGTTTTACCTGGACGACGGCTTCGTCCTGAGGACGCATACGTCCCCGGTGCAGGCCCGGGTCATGCTGGATCATCCGCCTCCCATCCGGATTCTGGCGCCAGGGCTGGCCTACCGCCGGGATCCGTTCGACGCCTCGCACGCACCTGCCTTCGAGCAGATCGAAGGGCTGGCAGTTGATGAGGGAATCGACTTCGTCGAGTTCCGAGCCGCGATAGACTACTTCGTCCACAGATTCTTCGGACCTTCAACGCGGACTCGTTTTCGCCCTTCCTACTTCCCGTTCACCGAGCCGTCGGCGGAGGTGGATGTAAGCTGCCGCATCTGCGGGGGCAGCGGTGCCAGCTGCTCGACCTGCAAGGGCACAGGCTGGATGGAAATCATGGGGAGCGGGATGGTGCATCCACGTGTCTTCGAGGCTGTTGGAATCGATCCCGAGCGCTACACGGGGTACGCCTTCGGCATGGGCCCGGCCCGGATCGCCATGCTGCGTTACCGTATTCCCGATATCAGGCTTCTATACGAGGGAGACGTCGCTTTCCTGTCCCAATTCTCAGGCGGCGCGCCATGAACGTTTCCGTGAACTGGCTTCGGGCTCTCGTGCCCGGTTTGGACGATTCTGTCAACGCGCTGGCCGATCAGATCAGTCTGCGTGCGGTCCCCGTGGAGTCTGCGGTGGCCTTTGGAGCCGATCTGGACGACGTCGTCATCGGCCGAGTCGCAGCGGCGGAAAAACATCCCAACGCGGACCGGCTGACGCTGTGCCGGGTGGACGATGGGTCGGGAGAGCCGTTGGCGGTCGTGTGTGGCGCACCCAATGTGGAAGTCGGCTGTATGTATCCGTTCGTGCGTCCAGGCGGGACGCTGCCGGGCGGATTCCAGATCGAGTCCCGCGAGATCCGCGGGGAGATGAGCCACGGCATGCTGTGTTCGGAGAAGGAGCTGGGTCTCGGGTCCGACTCAGGCGGGATCATGAGGCTTGAGGGTGACTACGCTCCCGGAGCAGCGTTTGGCCAAGCTGTGGATGTTCCCGACGCTCGGCTGCAACTGGACCTCACGCCGAACCGCGTCGATCTGGCCGGCCATTTGGGCGTAGCGCGCGAGCTGGCCGCAGCACGCGGCCTGGAGGTAGTGCTTCCGGACCTCGGCGCACGCTGGGAGCCCGAATGGGTGGACGGGGAAACGGCAACCGCTGCCGCAGGGGTCCTGGTGGAGATCGAATCGGCCGAGCGCTGCCCCAGGTACTTGGCAGCCGTGGTGAGAGCGGTACAGATCGGACCTTCGCCCGATTGGTTGGCCGCACGGCTCCGAGCCGTCGGCTGCCGGTCAATCAATAACGTGGTGGACGCTACCAACTATGTACTGCTGGAGCTCAACCAACCGGTCCACGCCTTCGACCTGGACCGCTTGGACGGCCCGGAGATCCGGGTGCGTACCGCCGAAGGTGAAGGCCTCACCACACTGGACGGCGCGGACCACGAGTTCGGTCCGGATTCCACTGTGATCGCCGACCGCGCCTCGCCCATCGCTCTGGCGGGTGTCATGGGTGGACTTGGCAGCCAGGTTACGGAGGGGACGACCAACCTGCTCATCGAGTGTGCCGCCTTCGCACCGGCTCATACCCGGGCGACCGCGCGAGCCGCAGGCCTGTCCACCGATGCGTCGTACCGGTTCGAGCGAGGCATCGATGAATCGGGTCTTGAAAGAGCGCTCCAGCGGTGCGTCGAGCTGATACTGCAGGTCGCCGGCGGCACCGCAGATCCTCAGGCGGTGCGCGCCGGCCGGATCCCGGGTTCCATGGAGGTCATCGATCTACGGCCCGCGAGGGTCCGGCAACTGCTCGGGCTTCGCCTGGACTCACCACAGCTTCGTGGGTTGCTGGAGCCGCTGGGTTTTGAGTTCTCGGGCGGGGAGGATGACGAATCTCCTGGCCGAGCCGTACTACAGGTCGGCGTTCCGGGGTGGCGGCGTGACGTTACCCAGGAGGTCGATCTTCTCGAGGAGGTCGCACGCACCTACGGATACGATTCCTTCCCGCAGGAGCCTCGCCGAGTGCGTCCCAGCAGTGTACCGGACGATCCCATGTGGCTGCGTCGCGACCGGGTGGCCAAGACGTTAGCGGCCAGTGGACTGTATGAAGCGCGAAGCCTGAGCTTCGTTCCCGAGTCTCTGACGGCCGGCGAGCCCGTGCGGCTTCAAAGGCCGCTTTCCTCAGATGAAACGTGCCTGCGAACGGACCTGCTGCCAGGACTCGTCAGGCGCCTGGAGCACAACTATTCGCGTGGCCGGCGTAACGTCCGTTTGTTCGAGATTGGATCTGTTTTTCAGCGAGTGGGCGCCCAGCCACCCTTTGCGGAGCAGGTTCGGGTGGGAGTCATCCTGACCGGCACCCGATCGCCGGCCCACTGGAGCCAAGCCGCGGGTGACCTGGACGTGTGGGATCTCAAAGGACTGACAGAGACGGTGGCCGAGGGCCTTGGCCTTGGCGAAATGGCGGCCGGACAGCAGGGCGCCTGGCCGGGTCTGGGGCGATGGTTTGCGCCAGGTAGTTACGAAATCGTCCAGGGTATCGTTGTAGTCGGCCGCGCCGGGCAAGTCGACCCGCGCCGAGTGGACTCTCCTCCTTGGGCCGGCCCGGTGTTCGGGTTGGAGTTCGAATTGGATGCCGTGGCGCTGGGCGATCCGATCCTCTATCGTGAGTTGCCGGTGTTGCCAGCCGTCCCAAGGGATCTGTCGGTGGTGCTGTCTGAAGCCGTGACCGCCCGAGAGGCGGAGGGCGTGATCCGCGCGGCGGCACCCGAGACGCTGGAGTCGCTGAGTCTGTTCGATGTCTTTGCGGGCAAGGATATCGAGGAGGGCCAGCGAAGCCTGGGCTGGCGGCTGGTATTCAGGCATCCTGCCAGGACTCTGACGGACGGGGAAGTCGAGAAGGCTATGGCGAGTATTCGCACTGCGCTGGAAGGAAGCTTTGATGTCAGATTCCGCGGCTCCTGACGCTTCCGCGGTAGAGGAGCAAATCTCCGAGTTGGAAGTCGTCGTCGGCCGCCTGGTCGAGGAACTTCAATCGTGGCGGAGCCGCGCGCAAACAGCCGAAACGGCACATCGGCAGTTACAGCGGGCCCTCAGAGCCACCCCCTCCGCGCCCGAGAACGGGGGTGATCTAGAGGTGAGGCTTCGCAGCCTGGGCGAGGAAAACGAGCGGCTTCAGGGTCTCCTCCGAGAAGGGCGCTCCCGCGCGGAGCGGATACGCAGCAGGTTGATCGTTATGGAAGACGAAGCAAACTCCTGAAGGCGAATCATGGCTGACGAAAAGAAGACGGTTCGGGTCACCATCTTCGGCGAAGACTACGCCCTGCGGTCCGAAATGGGCGAACAGTATACGATGTCGTGCGCGCAGCATGTGGACGAGGCCATTCAATCGGCCCATGTCGGCGGGCACGTTTCCGAGCCGCACAAAGCGGCGATTCTCGGGGCCCTCCAGATTACTGATGATCTGTTCCGAAGTCAGGCGAGTGAGAGAGCGCTGGCACGTAGCGTTGTTGACAGAATCACCGCTCTTCGGCAGTTGGCAGCCGCTGCGATCAAAGGCGTCGCGTAGTCCAGTCGAGGCCCTCCGCAGCTTGCGGCTTCGACACGGACCGAGCAGTTTTGCCCGGACCGAGAGTCCGCTGGCTGTAACGAATCCGGATACGCTCTGTATATAAATGTCTGAGGCCACAGCGTGGCCGGTAGGACGGTGCGTGTGAACCGGCGGATGGTAGTCCGCCGGTTTTTTCATATAGATGGAGTAGACGATGGACCTTCTCGCCACAGCGCTAGTCGGTATCGTAGCCCTCGCCACCGGTGGTTTCTTCGGATACTCCTCGCACCGCCGCAAGCTTGCGCGCCTGGCGGGTACGGCCCAGGGTCAGGCGGATGAGATTTTGGCGGCGGCCCGGGTGGAGGCAGACGCTTTCAGGCGGGAAGCCGAACTCAGCGCGAAGGAAGAGGCTTTCGGCCTCCGTGAGCAGATAGAAAAAGAAGGCCAGCGGCGCGCCGCCGAGGTTGCCCAGG
Source organism: Gemmatimonadota bacterium (assembly GCA_036476995.1). Classification (GTDB taxonomy): domain Bacteria; phylum Gemmatimonadota; class Gemmatimonadetes; order Palauibacterales; family Palauibacteraceae; genus JAZDDE01. The sequence goes on along the minus strand of JAZGCO010000066.1, from coordinate 5,407 downwards.
GCGAAAAGCGGCTGAGTGAGCGGGAGGACTTGCTCGACGAAAAGACCGGGCTTCTCGACAAAAGAGAAGCCTGCGTGAGGGAAGAGGAGTCGGGCCTCAAGTCGCGCGAAGACTCGTTGGCCGCCACGACTGTCGAGGTGGAGGCCTCGAGGGCGGAACTCGCCAAGCGGCTTGAGCGGATTGCCGGGCTCTCGGCCAGCGAGGCGCGCAGCCAACTCATCGCGGCGATCGAGGACGAAGCCCGCGCCCAGGCGTCGCAGACAGTCCGGGATCTCCGCGATCAGGCCCGACGCGATGCGGAGCGGGAGGCGCGCAAGATCATCGCGATGTCCGTGCAGCGCCTCGCGGTGGACCACTCCTCTGAGATCACCGTCTCCGTAGTACCCCTTCCAAGCGATGACATGAAAGGCAGGATCATAGGCCGGGAAGGCCGCAATATCCGATCTTTCGAGGCCGCCACGGGCGTGGATGTCGTGGTCGACGACACGCCTGAGGCGGTCATCCTGTCCAGCTTCGACCCCATCCGCCGAGAGGTGGCCCGGATTGCCATGGGGCGGCTGGTCAGCGACGGCCGGATTCACCCCGGACGCATCGAAGAAGTAGTTGAGAAAGCTGCCGGAGAGGTCAAGGTAGAGATGCAGGAGGCGGCCGAGGGAATCCTGTACGAACTCGGCATCCACGACTTGCACCCGCAGATCGTCGAAGTACTGGGCAACCTCAAGTTTCGCACGAGCTACGGTCAGAACCAGTTGCAGCACGCCAAGGAGGTCGCTCTACTGTCGGCCAATATGGCGGCCGAACTGAATCTCGACATTGCCATGTGTAAACGCATGGGTCTTTTACATGATATTGGTAAAGGACTTACTCATCAACAAGAAGGCAGCCACGTCGATATCGGGTACGAGCTGTGTAAGCGGTTCGACGAATCAGAAGCGGTGCTCAATGCGATCAAGGCGCATCACGGAGAGGAGCCGGCCAAGTTCCCCGAAACCTTTCTGGTCACGGCGGCCGACGCGATCTCGGGCGCTCGTCCCGGAGCCCGCCGGGAGTCATTTGAGCACTACGTCAAGCGGCTCGAGAAGCTGGAGGAAATTGCGTCGTCGTATACCGGCGTCTCAAAGGTGTACGCCATTCAGGCCGGCCGCGAAATCAGGATCATGGTCATGCCCGATCGGGTGTCTGATGAGGAAATGGCGGAGATGAGCGAGAAGGCGGCTCGGCGTATCGAGGAGGAGCTGCAGTATCCGGGACAGATCAAGGTGGTCGTGGTTCGTGAATCACGGTCAGTCCAGTTTGCGCGCTGATGCAGAGGAATACATGCCGGCACAGTTGATTGATGGGATAGCGATCGCGGCTTCGGTTCGCATGGATGTGGCTGAGGAGGTGGCTGGGCTGACCGAGGCGGGCACGACGCCGGGCCTGGCGGTCATGCTCGTGGGTGCGGACCCTGCGTCCGAGGTGTATGTGGGCATGAAATCGAGAGCCTGTGAGGGGGTCGGTATACGCCCCGTGGACGTTCGGCTGCCGGCGGACACGACTCAGGCCGCAGTCATGGAGGAACTGGATCGTCTAAACTCCGACCCCTTCATTCACGGCATCCTGGTTCAGCTCCCTCTTCCGGACCAGATCGACGTGTCCCAAGTGATGCTGAGGATTCGGCCGGAGAAGGACGTAGATGGGTTCCATCCGATCAACGTCGGCACCATGACAAGCGGGGACGCCGACGCGTTTAGGCCGGCCACCCCGGCCGGTGTGCAGGAGATGCTACGGCACATCGACTGGGATCCCTCGGGAAAACACGCAGTGGTCGTGGGCCGATCCAACATCGTCGGCAGACCGATGGTGTCCATTCTGTCGCAGAAGCAGCCATTCGCCAACGCGACCGTGACCATGGCTCACAGCCGGACGCGCGACCTGGGGTCGATTACGCGGCTTGCAGATCTCCTCATCGTGGCCGTGGGCAGGCCGGAGTCGGTCACGGCCGACATGGTAGCTGAGGGAGCCGTGGTAATTGATGTAGGCGTGAATCGCGTGGAAGACTCCAGCCGTGAGAAAGGGTATCGTCTGGTCGGTGACGTGGCCTTCGATGAGGTCCGGGAAAAGGCCTCATGGATCACGCCCGTGCCCGGAGGTGTGGGTCCCATGACGATTGCCATGCTCCTGAAGAACACGGCCGCGGCCGCCCGCAGGCAGGCCCGCGTCGCCGTAGCCGGCTAGGTCCGATGCCGGGTACCCCGCAATACTCCCTGTTCGAGCGACCTGAGGATCCTGGCTCTGCAGCCATTCCGGACGAGCTGCCGTCAGCCTCCGCGTCAGCCACTGCATCAGCACCGGACCCCGCATCAGCCGGGCCTTCTTTCGGCGCCAGTGCCGAGGATGCCGTCAGTGTAACTGAGGTCAACCGGGCGGTGCGCCAGCGTCTGGAGGGAGAGTTCGGGTCTCTCTGGGTAAAGGGCGAGATCAGCAACTGGCGTGCCCACACCAACGGTCACCGATACTTCACTCTGCGCGATGATTCGGCGCAGCTCAAATGCGTGATGTGGCGTTCAGATGCGGAGAAACTTCCCGCGGAGCCGGAAGAGGGAATGGAAGTCTGCGCTCGAGGTCAGCTTACTGTGTACGAGGCTCGGGGATCGTACCAGTTGGTCGTTCGCACCATGCAGGCAGAGGGAGAGGGGCTCTGGAGGCTGGCGTTCGAGAAACTGCGCCGCCGCCTGCAGCAGGAGGGCCTGCTGGACGATGCACGGAAGACCCCGCTTCCGAGAGTGCCGCTCAAAGTCGGTGTGGTGACATCGAGGGCCGGAGCAGCGGTCCGTGACGTGGTGAGCGTCATTCAAAGACGCGCGCCGTGGACCCGGATCCTCATCTCAGACTGCAGGGTGCAGGGGCCGGGATCCGCCGCCGAAATCGTGCTGGCTCTGGACCGTCTTGTACGGGAGGGCAGCAGCGACGTGATCATCTTGACGCGCGGCGGTGGTTCGATCGAAGATCTGTGGGCTTTCAACGAGGAGATTGTGGCCCGGGCAATCGCCGAGTGCCCCGTACCGACGATCTCAGCGGTGGGACACGAAATCGATGTGACGATCGCCGATCTCGTGGCAGATTGCCGTGCGCCCACGCCCTCGGTGGCGGGTGAAATGGTCGTCGAAGATTCTGTCGTCATCAAGTCGGGCCTCCAGGCACTGGCCGAGGGACTGGTGTCAGGACTGCGTCGGAGAACGGATGCGGGCGGGGAGCGGCTGCGTCAGGCCGCCATGGCCGCGGTCCTCTACGTTCGCGCCCGGGTCGAGAAACTGACATCGCAGCTGGCTCTGGCGGGAGGGCGCCTGGAGGCGCTGAGCCCGCTGGCGATCCTGAGCCGCGGCTACGCAGTGCCGCTGAGCACGGAGGGCCGGGTGCTGCGAAGTTCGACTGATTTCGAGCCCGGTGTGCGCTTTCGGCTTCGAATCGCGGACGGTGAGGCCGACTGTGTGTCAGAGGGGAGCCGGATGGAAAGTCTGACTACACCTGCCGTTCCGGCCACGGATCATGACGAGGAGGATGGTGAGTGAACTCACAGACGGACGGGACCTTCGAGGACTCGCTCAAGGAGCTGGAGCGGATAGTGAGCGCTCTGGACCGGGACGAACTTGAGCTCAGCGAGGCACTGGGCCTGTTTTCCGAGGGAATCGAGCATCTCCGCACGGCCAGTCGCTCGCTGAACGCGGCCCGGGGCAGCGTGGAAGAGCTGATCGAGGGAGCGGAAGGCGATCTTACTTCGATCGGCATTGACCGTGACTTCCTGGAGCCCAACGGAGCTTGACGCACTCTGCGACCGGTCCAGCGCTAGAGCCCGGCGCGTTGGTGGAAACCAAGCTGGCCCGCATCGAGACCGCTCTTGCGGCCATCGTTTCGCGCGAGCTGGACGGCATTCCGGAGTCGATGGCAGCCCCAATCAGGAGTTCCGTACTGAGCCCCGGCAAGCGGATTCGGCCGCTGCTGGTTCTGGCGGCATACGAGGGCACCGGCGGGACGAGTGCCGAGGTCGCCACATTGGCCTGCGCCGCGGAGATGGTGCACGCCTACTCCCTGGTCCACGATGATCTGCCCTGCATGGATAACGACGTCCTTCGTCGGGGCCAGCCGACTCTACACGTCAGGTACGGCGAAGCTGCAGCGGCCGTAGCGGGCGCCGCTCTGATGCCCATGGCCGTACGAACCGTCCTCAGCGCCGGGGAAGCCATGCGCTTGCCGGATGAGTGCGTGCGCCGTCTGCTACTGACGCTAACGGAGGCGTCGGGAGCGTCAGGCATGGTCGGTGGGCAGCTCCTGGATTTGCGGGCGGAGGGACGCCGAGTTTCGGCCGAAACTTTGGAGCAGATTCATACAGGAAAGACTGCGCAGCTAATTGCCGCGTGTGTCGTGATGGGCGGGCTGGCGGCCGGGGCAGACGACGGTACCATCGAACGGCTCCGCCAGTTCGGTCTCCGGCTCGGGCTGGCCTTCCAGGCAGTGGACGATATTCTGGATGTCACCGGGTCGGACGTCGAACTTGGAAAGCCCAGCGGGCGGGACCGGGATCTCGCCAAAGCGACCTACCCGGCGGTGCTAGGTATGGACGGCGCTGAGCACATGAGCCGGCGACTGGCTACGGCCGCACTGAGCGAACTGGACGAGTTGAGCGGTGCGGACGAGTTGAGGAACATGGCCGTGTATGTGATCGAGCGGCGTTGGTGATGAGACTCGGCGTGCTGGCGAATCCTGCCCACGGCTCCCTGGGGGAAGTGGCGGCGGACCTGCGCCGGTCCGCGGATGAACTGGGGTTCCAGCTGGTCGTCGGGCCTGAGCTGGCGGAGCACTTCGGCTCAGAGGAAGTCCTCGGGTCGGCGACGCCTCGAGTGGACACTCTGCTTACTCTGGGTGGAGATGGTACGCTGCTTCGAGGCGCCCAGATTGCCGGTCCAATCGGGGTTCCTGTGCTCGGCTGTAATCTTGGGCAGCTGGGTTTCCTGACGGCGGGCGCACGATCCGACCTGGAGAGCATGCTGCGCCGCCTTGTCGCGCAAGAATTCCACGAAGAGGAGCGGACCGCGCTCGATATTGAAGTGAAGCTGAGCGGTGCGGGGAAGGGTGACGGTGCCGTAACCACGTCGTCCTACTACGCTCTCAACGATGCGGTGGTGCATCAGACGGGGCTGGCCAGGCTGATACGACTCCACGTGCACGTAGACGGCGAGGAGGTGGGCCAGTACAGCGCGGACGGAATCGTGATTTCGAGCGCTACGGGTTCTACGGCGTACAGTCTCAGCGCGGGCGGCCCGATCCTGGTTCCGACGCTCGATGCCCTGGTGGCCACCCCGATCTGCCCCCATTCCCTGGCCATTCGGCCGCTGGTCGTCCCGTCCACCTCCACCATTCGGGTAGAGCT
>JAZGCO010000065.1:0-12277 GCA_036476995.1 Gemmatimonadota bacterium | reverse complement strand
GCATCGGCCACGTCCGCCACTTCGCCTTCCTGCGCCCACAAGTTGCCGCCTGTGAGCAGCAAACCAGCCGCCAGCGTCAGCGTCAGAGTCAGACGTCGTTTGCCTCATGCCTTCCTCAGGTTCGGTTCTCGTCTGGCTGTACGTACGGCGAGGTCCCAGCTGCGGTTTCAGGTTGAAAGAGGCCGGAGGGTTTCAGGTTGAAAGAGGCCGGAGTGTATCGCCATCTTGATGAATGACCAGGTCCGCCAAGAAGAACGCTGTCTCCGATGTGTCGGAATCCGTGGCCACCGTACTCGCCGGGACGCTCGACAGCGGCAGGCGCCGGCAGCCGAAGCTGTATGATGACGGCCCCAGGTGGCCGGGCCGGGCCGATTCTGATCCGGCCGTGGAGACCGCCCGACGAGCGTGACTCGGGATCGCCGCCCGACGAGCGTGCCTAGGGATCGCTGCCCGGCCGCCAGCGGTATTTCTGGAGATCCACGCGGCCGGATGTGTTGAAGGAGACGGCCTCTTCTTCGAGTAGCGTCCGCTGAAAACGCTCCCACTCGCGATCGCCGCGCCGACTGATCTCGCCCCGCGCGTTGATCACCCGCTGCCACGGCACAGTGTGGTCTTCTCCCAGCGCGTGCAGAGCATACCCAACCATCCGCGCCTGGCCTGGAAACCCGGCCAGTTCGGCAATCTGCCCGTAAGTCGCTACGCGGCCCGGCGGAATACCCCGGACTACCTCATAGATGGAAACGTACGCGGCCGAAGATTCGCCGCCTGGCCGCGAACGCGCTCTCATCGCTATGGCGAAAACCGGCCCTGCTCGAGGAGTATGGCGATACTCTCGCTGAAGAAAGTAAAGACGGCCTGGAACTCCCCCTTCACGCCTACGGTCGCTCCCGCTACCGGGACGGCCCTATTCTCCGAGATCACAACAAGGGAGCCTGTTCCGTCGTCGAGCCGGTATCCGCCTCGGCCCAGCGCTCCCACCGAGCCCGTAACCTCTCCGGCCACGCGAACCGTCTTGCCATCGTATCTGCCAGGATCGGCCAGAAGGTCTCCTATCGGCGTCGTTCCGCGGCACGCAGAGCCGACCAGTAACAACGCAGACAGAAACAGAATATGGCGCGGTAGACTTCGCTTGTTTCGAACTTTAATCATCGTTCCTCCAACAAGCAGCGATTCTGAGCGGCGGCAGCCGAACCTGAACCTAACCGGTCGATAGAGACTAGTCGCCCGAGCTTGTTCCGGTTTGGTCGAGCGGACAGATTGGCAGCCGTCACACAGCCTCTCTTGAGCACAGGAAGTGCATGCAACGCATTCTGGTTACGGGCGCGGCTGGCCAACTCGGCACAGAGCTGATGGTAGCACTGCGGCAACGGTACGGCTCGGACGCGGTGCTCGCTACCGACATTCGCGGCACGCCGGGCGAGGCTGCGGGCCCATTCCAGCGCCTCGACGTAACGGACGGCGGGGCAGTCCGGCGTGCGGCTGCGGACCATGAAGCTGACACCGTGTTTCATCTGGCGGCTATTCTCTCGGCTGCCGGAGAGCGGTCACCCTCCCTTACGTGGGATGTGAACATCGGTGGGCTCAGGTCCGTGCTGGAGGCGGCCCGGGACCTCGGATGTGCCATCTTCACGCCAAGTTCGATCGCTGCGTTCGGCGCCTCGACCCCAGCCGATCCCGCACCGCAAGACACCATTCAGCGGCCGTCCACCATGTACGGGATCACGAAGGTGGCGGGCGAGCTTCTCTGCGAGTACTACCACTCTCGCTTCGGCGTAGACACCCGCGGCCTGCGGTATCCCGGCCTGATTTCATATCTCACACCGCCTGGGGGTGGGACCACGGACTATGCGGTGGAAATCTTCTACGCCGCTGTTGAGTCCGGCCGCTACACGTGCTTCCTGGATCCCGAGACGCGGCTCGACATGCTGTACATGCCCGACGCCATTCAGGCCGCGATCCAGCTCATGGAGACAGAAGCGGCGAGCCTCGTGCATCGAAATGCGTTCAATGTGACAGCGATGCAAGTCACGCCAAGCGAGATCGCCGCCGCCATTCGTATCCACAGTCCGGGGTTCGAGATCGAGTATGAAATCGATCCAGTACGGCAGGCGATCGCGGAGTCCTGGCCTCGCGGGCTGGATGACTCAGCCGCGCGCAGCGAATGGGGCTGGAACCCTGCCTACGATCTGGCATCTATGACGTCCGACATGCTGGAGAAACTGACCGCGAAGCCGCAGGTCAAGCCCGTTTCCGAGGAGTCTCGATGAGAGACGGTCGCCTATGAATCAGGCGAATCAGTCGCGATTCAAGGTACCCAACACACTTGTTCTGCTGTTCGGAATGATCGTAGTAGCATACCTCCTCACGCTCGTTCTTCCCCAGGGATCGTACGAGCGAGTCGTCAACGAACATGACCGGGAGCAGGTGGTTCCGGGGAGCTTTAGGGCGCTCGAAGGAGCGAGTCGCCTCGCGCCGACCGCCATCCTCACCTCCGTTCCGCATGGATTTGAGGCGGCGGCGGAGATCATCTTCTTCGTGTTCCTGATCGGAGGCGCTTTCGGCGTGTTTCGGGCCACCGGGGCGGCCGACGGCGCCATCGGTTCACTACTGCGGAGATTCGGCGACCGGCCACGACTCCTGACCGCCGGCGGGATCATTCTTTTTGCGGTCGGTTCGAGCACGATCGGGATGGCCGAGGAGTACCTGCCGTTCGTGCCCATGCTTGTGGCCTTGACCGTGGCCCTTGGTCTCGACGCTGTCGTTGCGGTGGGGGTCATGTGCATCGGGTATGGCGTGGGTTACGGCACCGCCCTGATAAACCCTTTCACGGTGTTCATCGCCCAGGACATTGCAGACGTTCAGCAGGGCTCGGGGCTCGCGTTTCGGGCTCTGCTCCTCGGTGTCTTTCTCGCCGCAGGCATCCATCATGTTTGGAGCTACATGCGCCGCATTCAGGAAGATCCGGCCCGGAGCCTGGTAGCAGGAGTAAAAGCCGTGGGTGGCACGGCAAACGTGGATGATTATCCTGAGATAACCGGCCGGCAGAAAATCGTCCTCACGGCCGTTTTGGCTGCCATGGCGCTCCTGATCGTCGGTCTCAAGTTCTGGGGCTGGTATCTCATCGAGATGGGCGCCTTGTTTCTGGGACTGGCCATCGTCCTCGGCCTGATCGGCCGGCTGTCCGTGGACGATACGGCGCGAGAATTTTCGGTGGGTGCCGCAGAACTGACAACCACAGCCCTGCTGATAGGATTTGCGAGGGCCATCCAGGTCGTGCTCGATGATGGCCGGGTTGTGGATACGATTATTCACGGCATGGCCCGCCCGCTCCAGAGTCTGGTTCCGGAGCTGGCGGCGATCGGAATGTTCGCCATGCAGAGCGTCTTGAATTTCTTCATCCCTTCCGGCAGCGGCCAGGCCTACGTGACAATGCCACTGATGGCTCCACTCGCGGATCTGGTCGGTGTGTCCCGGCAGGTAGCGGTCCTGGCATACCAGTTCGGAGACGGATTCACCAATATTCTGGTACCGACGAACGCGGTGCTCGTCGGGATTCTCGCCATGGCAGGGGTGCCCTTCGATCGCTGGCTGCGTTTCGTGGTCCCGTTCATGCTGAAGGTCTGGATCCTGGGTTCCATAGCACTCGCGGTCGCCGTTGCCATAGGATTCAGCTGAGCAAAGGGGACATACGATGGATGAAGCAGACCGAATCCAGTATTTCGAGGTTGAGAAGCGGAGCGTTCCGGCGAAGTTGTGGCTCCCCGATCAGGCGCCCCGAGACGTGCAGGTCTTCCTCAAGGAGCATTCTCAGTGGAGAGCCGGTCCGGAACTGCCCTCTGATCTATTCGTCGACGATCGAGTGTACTTTCCGGTGCAGGATCCGGAATGGGGAACCGTGCTGATCAAACGAGATAGCCTCATGGCAATGACAGTGGCGCTCGATCAGACGCCGCCCACACCGAAGACAGACGAGGATTATGGGGAGGCGGAGGCTCCCAGCACCTACAGCGTTTCCGTGTTCCTGACCGACGGTACCACGCTCCAGGGGGAACTCACGGTTGTCCTACACGGTCAGGTGCTCAGGCGCCTTCAAGACTACATGAACCTGGAAGACAGGTCTTTTGTCCTTCGGGACGGCGACAGTGCGCACATCATCAACAAAGCCTGGACTGTAGCAGTGAGGCAGGCCGAGTAGACGACCGTAGCCGTGAGGAAGGCCGAGTAGACGTGCTCATACCTGAACATCTTGCACAACGGTACCTGCCGGAACGTGCAGCCCGGTTCCTGCCTACGGGCAACGCAACCACAAGCGACTGTAGATCAACGATATACGTCCCCACCGGAGACCCCTCGGAATCCGGTATGATCGTTGCAATCTTTCTCCCAAGCTCGAAGCGAAGAAAGCACGGGGAGGGAGTACGTTACGATGGATGCGAGAAACTCACGAAGCCGGTTCGCGGCACTTCTGTTCGCGGGCGTGGCGCTCGTTTGGGTGCCAGGCGATGCATCCGCTCAGGATGGGTCTCCGCTCCGGAAGAGTGATCTTGTCCGGATGCTTGCGGCGAACACCTATACGGTGGGTGAAGTGGCCGACCTCGTCCGAAAAAGCTGCGTTGACTTTGAGCCGACCGACCGCGACCGAAACGATCTGAAGCGCCTCGAGGGCCAACCGGTCCTCGACGTGATCGCCAGTTGCCGCCGCAAGTCCACCGCCCGCAAGAAGACTATCATCAAGGGAACACCCGTCACACTCGATCCGGGCGACGCCCCGGACGTGGACATCACAGGTAATGTGCTGACAGCCGAGACCCAGCCGCCCGCTGAGCTCGTTCCGGCTACCAGCAGCGCCCGGAGTGCTCCTGGCCCAAGCCGACTCGCAGCTGGCCCTGAGCTGACGAGGATTTCCTCACCGCCCCGCCTCATCAATCCGGACGAGGTCTCCCAGTGGCTGCTCGACAACTATCGTCCTGCGACGCGGCATTTCGGAGAGGTCGTAATCCGAATGCATGTGAGCGCTGAGGGAGAGGTGAGTTTCCCGGAGGTTCTCGAGACGAGCGGCGATTCATCAATTGATGCTACTGCCATCCGGGCCGCCGAGGTGATGAGATTCAGGGCCGCCGAGAGTCGCGGTAAGGCCGTCGGCAGTTGGACGATTCAGCGCATCGTTCTCCTGGCGCGGTAATCTGCTGGAACCATACTCCGGACGGACCAGGCCTACCGCTCGACCGTGATCCTAGGCCTCCCGCTCGACCGTGATCGAGCAGTTGCTCACCAGAGCGGCGACCGCTCCAACGGCCGCCCACACGGGTAGCAGCAAGGCCCCGACGAGTCCAACCGTCAGCGGAATCTCAATGAGGGTCTTTCCTTCATCATTCTTGATCGTGATGCGCCTGACGTTCCCCTCGCGAAGCAGTTCCTTGACCCGCGACAAGAGATCGTCGCCCTTGACCTCATATTGTTCTGTTGATGTCTCGGAGTCGCCCGAGATGCTTTCGTCGGTCATATGGCCCCCTTGGTGTCCAGGTTCTTCAGCTTACAGCGATGCGGCGCGCCCGTGACAACGTCAAGCTCTGCGGTTAGGATCGTGACGCAACGCGGCGGCGAAATCCTGCGATTTCAGATGCCGTTAGAACACATGACGCATCCCGGACCGGAGGAGTTTCGTGGAGTGGCAATCCTACAACCGCACCGGCCGTGTCTACGCCGCACCGTTCACGCAGTCAGGTCTGCTCAAGACTCCGGAGGGTCCGGTCGAGGTCAGCTCCGGCGACTACATGGTGGTTGACCATGAAACCACCCGGGCGTGGCGGTTTCCTGGGGGGCGGTTCAGTGAGGCATTCGTTCCAGCGGGCCGCACGGTTCCGTTCAAGACCCTGGCCAAGCTGTCGGAGATCGTGTCGAGCCACGTCGGGTTCACACCGCCCGCAGGCACCAGCAGCTGTGTTCGCTGCGGTAAGGAAGGATCCCCTGAGTTGTTCGAGGGTGGTCGGACGTGCCCTGAGTGTGCGATGCAGATCAGGGCCGAGCGTGAGGAAGCCAGAACGTGCCAGGTCGATGGCTCGGAGATGGAAAAACAGGTTGTGGACCACATCATTATCGATCGGTGTCCGACCTGTGGAGGGGTCTGGTTCGACGGCGGGGAGATCGAGGTGCTGGGGTCCATGATGGAAGAGGCGGCCGGTGGAATACCAGCGGAAGTCGCAGCGGCGTTCCTGACTGGTCTTGCAGCGACGTAACAGCCGCGCAATCGCGGCCTGGGCCTCTTACGACTGGGCCAACTCAGCTTTTACGACACTCGTCGTAACGTTCATCTACGCCGCGTATTTTAGCGGTGCGTTTGCCTCCACACCGGAACGCGGAACGCAGTTGTGGTCGTACGGGATCATCGTCAGTGCGCTTCTAATCGCTATTCTCTCCCCGATACTTGGAGCCGTTGCCGACCAGCGCGGTCTCAGGCGTCGATATATGCTCATCGCCACGGTGATTTGCGTGCTGTTTACCGCGCTCCTCACATTCGTACGACCCGGCACGCCAAACGCAGTCCTCAAGGCACTCTCGATTTTCGTGGTCGCGAATGTGGCGTTCGAGGTGGCCATGGTTTTTTACAACGCGTTTCTGCCTTCCCTCACGGGTCCGGACAGGATGGGCCGGGTTTCTGCGATCGGCTGGAGCGTCGGGTATGCGGGGGGACTCCTCTGCATGCTGATCGCGCTGCTCGGCTTCGTGTCGGACGAGCCTTGGTTCGGCTTGTCGGCGGCAGAAGGTTTCCAGTACAGAGCCACGAATCTGCTCGTTGCGGCCTGGTTTGCCGTATTCAGCCTACCGATGTTCCTGTGGGTCCGGGACGATGCCGGAATTACTTCAAGGCTCGGCATTCGCGCCACCGCAGCCGGACTGCTAGACACATTCCGATCCCTACGCCGGTACCGGGAGACCTTCCGGTTTCTCATCGCACGGCTGATCTACAACGACGGGTTGGTCACAATCGTCGCGTTCGGCTCGATCTACGCCATGGGAACCTTCGGGATGGGCCTTCAGGAGGTAACGCTGTTTGGAATCGTGCTGAATGTGGCCGCCGGTCTGGGAGCCTTCGCATTTGGGTACGTTGATGACCGAATCGGAGGACGAAACACGATTCTCATCAGCCTCGTCGCACTCTCTGTGGCCGTCACGATCGCCGCTGTGGCGCCCAGCAAGCTGTGGCTTTGGGTCGCGGCGATCGTCATCGGACTGTTCCTCGGACCGAATCAGTCCGCCAGCCGTTCTCTGATGGGACGGTTTACGCCGGAGAGCCACAAGAGCGAATTCTTTGGCTTCTATGCGTTCTCTGGCAAGGCCACTGCTTTCGCAGGGCCACTCATCCTCGGCCAGCTGGCGGTTCAGGCCGGACAGCGAGTCGCTCTGAGTTCGATCATCGCATTCTTCGTGCTGGGTGGTCTTCTCCTGCTGGGTGTAGACGAGGCGACCGGCGAGAGGGCGGCCCGGAGTCCCAAGCCTAGCTAGCGATTTTGTGGCGGACACTTCAAAAGGAGGCACCATGGAAGAGCGTTCCATGCTCGATAGGATGATCGGTGCGGCTTTGCTGGACGTCGCCACCTATGAAGAGGTTGAATCAAACGAAGCTCTCACCAAACAAGCCGCCGCCGTTGTCGTTATCGCTGCGCTGGCGAGCGGGATTGGCGGCGCGGGAGGCGGAAGCGCCGGCATTATAGAGGGAATCGTTCGGGCTATCGCTTTCTGGCTGCTATGGGCCGGGATCACGTATGTCGTTGGTGACAAGCTACTGAAGGGAACGGCTACGTGGGGCGAACTGCTGCGTACGCTGGGCTATGCCCAGGCGCCTGCGGTGTTCATGGTGCTGGGCATCGTACCGGTCCTTGGGGGACTCGTGCAGGTCGCCGTAGCCATCTGGTTGCTTGTGACGGGTATCGTAGCCGTTCGGCAGGCCCTCGACTTTGGCACAGGCAAGGCCGTCCTTACGGCGTTTCTCGGCTGGATCGTGCTCATTTTTCTCTCCGCGGCCTGGGCGGGATTGATAGGCCTCTAAGGCTGTCAGGGACGCGCCACTTCGTCGTCCTTGCTTTTCTCTGCCAACCTTGACCTCGGGTTCTGACCGAGCAAGACGAGCACCGCATCCGGGCTGGTGGCAAGAAGATCAGCCTGGAACACATTGGTGCGGTCAGGGTTTCTCAGTCCTGACGCATCTGGTGCGTGGGGCGGGAATCGCTGGCCTCTTGGGTGACGCGAACGGGTTACGCCAACCTCTTTGGGAGCCGCAGTGTCCAAACGCAGGCAAGGGTGGTCGTTCGCTGTGTCGCTGGCCGCATTCGTGGCGCTGTTTTCCCCTGCTCATGCGCATGCTCAGTCCAACGGGACGCTGCTCGGCCGTGTTGTGGACGCCGAAACAGGCGCTCCCGTTTCCGGAGCCCAGGTCAGGGTCACCGTTCCGGTGCGCATAGCGGTTACGTCCGCCAGTGGTCGTTTTGTCCTTTCCTCTCTACCTCCTGGCCGCCGAACCCTTCAGCTCCAGGCGCTGGGCTATGCCCCCGTCACGATCGAGGGCATCGAGATTCCGGCGGGCCGCACGATAGAAACCAGGGTTGAACTGACTCCGTCGGCGGTGGAGGTGGACCCGATCATTGTAACGGCCGATCGGTTCCCACTCATCGAGCCTGAAATCAGCGTCACGCATGAGGTCCTGCCGGCTGTACTGCTCCGGGAGCTTCCCGTCACGAACGTGGCGGATGCCATCGAACTTGCGGCGGGAGTTTCGGAGGGACGCTTTCGCGGTGGCCGAATCGGACAGGAAGCTGTGGTTGTGGACGGCCTGGCGATCAAGAATCAGCTTGAGGCTTCTTCAACAGGCCAAGCTGTCGAGTATTCGCCGAACTCTCTCGAGGAGATCGACGTAATCACAGGTGGTTTCGGCGCGGAAGTCGGCTCCGCTCTTTCCGGAGTGATTCGCTATGTGACCCGGAGCGGGAATCCAGACCGGTGGAAGGCGGATATCAACTGGCAGACCGACTCTTGGGCGCCGGCTTCGGCATCGCCTGGTTTCAACGAGGTCGGGGTCACGCTGGATGGGCCTCTGCCGTTGGCCGGTGGCGGTGCCACCCTCTTCATAGACGTTCTGGCCCAGGGCCTTCTGGACGCTGACCCCCACGCTCGCGGCGCCACGTGTGTGAAAGCGAGTGATGCCAGTCCCGCGCTCGCCGCTGCCATCCGGGACCTGGAGAGTAATCCCCAGACCGCCCAGCTACACTGTCCGTTCGAGAGCGAGCCTCTCCCGCACCAGGCTGGCGACAATCTGATCGGCTTTCTGCGCGCGGATATTCCTCTGGCCGCCAATAAGACCCTGACCGCCACCCTCCACCACAACCGTCGCCAGGGTCAGCTCTTTACGCCCGAGCTCAAGTACAACAGTAGCAGCCAGCTCGGCCAACGAACGACCGCGACTACCGGAATGCTGAGCCTGGAGATCGCGTCTCAGGGCACGGACAGGGCCACGACGTTCATTGCCAGGCTGGCAGCCCAGCGCCTCGACCGCTACCTGGGCGCGCTTGACCTGGCCACTGTCGATCAGCGATTCGAGATCGGCGGATTCGGGTTTTCGGATCAGAAGTTCGCCGGCGAGGCCTTCACGCGACTTCCTGTCCAGACACAGCTGGACACGGGTCTGGCCGTGCCCGGCTACCGCGCGCCCGGAGGCTTTACGGGGTCACCCTTCGGTCCCGCCGCCGAAGGCATATTCAACACGGACGGTACCACGGGAATCGCGGCTTGGAGCCGCTCGGACTGGCTGGGAGCCGACGTAATCGTTGAGCTCCAGACGGCCGAGCGCAATACCTACCGGGCAGGCCTCACGTCCCGGTTCTTCAGAGCGGAGAACTATGAGCGGATCCGAAGCTATCTGGCCGGGTCGGCGCCTAACTTCACTCGGTTTTTTCCGGCCCAGCTGGCGGGTTGGGTGGAGACTACTCTTCGGCCCGAGGAGTTGTTTACGATCACAGCGGGCGTACGTGCCGAAGGGTTTAAGTCAGGCCTTTCCTTCCGGCAGGTCCGCGCCGATTTCCTGTCACCAGAGATAGACACTCGGTGGCGCTTCAACGTGACCCCGAGACTAGGCATCGCCGGTGCGTTTCGGAACTCCGCGGGAAGGTCGTCCTTCCAGGTCAGTATCGCTCGCATCGCGCAGCCGCCCGACTTCCAGTTCTTCATCGACAATGCGATCGGCGATTCGCTCAGGATTGACGTCCGGAGACAGGGCAATCCAAACCTGGCCTTTGAACAGGGAAGGGCCTTCGAGTTCGGATTCAACCACCTTTTCACTGAGCAGATTGGCTTGGGCGTTACCCTCTACCGGCGCGAACTGACGGATCTCGTAACAGGGAATCTCCAGGTAGGAGGCACTCAGCCCGGTCAGTTTTCCACCGGCGACCGCGGTACGGTTAATGGCGGAATTTTTACCTTAAGAGCCCGCCTCCCGGGCGCCCGGGTACGTTTCGGGTACACAATTCAAGAGGCGACGGGGCTTGTGTCCGGAGCGATCGATGACACCACGAGCGTGCCGTTCACCGAGGCTTTGGAGTTTCCCCTGGCCTTCGATCGTCGTCACTCCATGAACGCGGTGCTTCTGCTTGGCCGCGCTGCGGGCGACCGGGCCAGAACGTCGGGTCTCGGGGCCAGCCCATGGGGCCTGGCTGTGACGGCCACGCTGGAAAGCGGGTTTCCGATCCAGCGCGAAATCCAGGTCCGAGGCTTCGGGGAGGGGCCGCCAGCGATCGAAAGGCTGCCGTGGAAGCAGACCTTGGATGTGAGAGCCACCCGGGAGTTCGGTTCTTTTCCGGGGTGCGCACGATGTGCCCTCCGGGTGGTGTTCGAAGCCCAGAACGTGCTGAACCGCGAGAATGTAGTGGCGCTGCGCCGGGATACCGGGACCCTGTCTCCGTCGCTCGAGATCGTTGAGCAGCTCGCCGCCGCGCCCGTTTCTGCGTCGTTCCCGATACCTCGCGAATCTCAGCGATACAGTGCAGCGGCCGATCTGGACGCGAACGGGCTCATCGACTCGGACGAATTCAGTACCGTTCGATTCGCGGCCGCCCTGGACCGCAATGATCCTTCCCTGTTGTTCGGGTCTCCGAGGCAGTTGCGGCTCGGAATCGGGGTAAGCTTTTGAACGCCCGGATCCTTCTTGCGCCGGTGGCACTCGTTGCAGCGGCTGTTCCAATCGCGTGTCGAGACGCGCCCAGCGGTTTTGTACCGACCGGGGTCTCGGAGCCGGAGACCGTAATCCAGCGAGTGACTTTCAACCCGGGAGACGACCGTTTTCCAAACTGGTCAGCCGACGGCGAGTCGCTGCTCTACTCCGCGGAGGGATTCGGCGACTTGCCACAGACCGAGGGCCTCCTGCTGCGGATTCCGGCCGCCGGTGGTCCCGCCGACGTTCTCTTTCCGGTTGTACAGACCGTAACTGGCCCAGAGCGCCGATTCTTTGCGCCGGCGGATAACCCCGCAGATGGCCGAGTGGCCTACGTGCATGTGATCCGGGTCCTGCCTGGCACACTATGCGGCATCGTCCCGGAGGACGAGACCGTATTCGAAGACGGAGGGTCCGAACCGAACATTACGCGTTGCACACCCGAAATAGAGCTACAGCCGCTCCCGAGGCTGGCCCGGGTGGCCGTTCGCGTACGCCGTCCAGGGACTTCCGGGACTGTCGAGTCCGATCCAACGCTGACCATTGACTTCGCGGGCCGGATGCAAGATACAACCCGCATGCAGTTCGGGATCTTGGGCTTCTTCATTGTGGATCTCCACCCATTTCACCGCCTGTTCAACGAGGATGGCACGCTTCCTACACGCCCGAGCTGGTCGCCGACCGGTGATCAATTGGCCTTGAGCGATGGACTGAATCTACTCCTCTGGCGGCCCGGGGAGACCACCGCCGACACGATCCCGGGCACCGGCGACGGCATCAGCCCTTCTTGGAGTCCCGACGGTACTTGGATCGCGTTCTCGCAGCTGGAACGGGGAACCCAGAGCTTCAATACCTGTCAACACTTCACCTTACAGGCAGGTCTGGAGGTTCTGAACTGTATCGAGGATCGAACGGAATGGCCCATTCTCCGGCGGCGGCTGGTGATCATCCGGCCTGACGGTAGCGAGCGGTTGGACCTTACGGAGGGAGAGGAGCCCGCCTGGGATCCGAGCGGCCGGGTCCTGTTCTTCCGCCGCGGGGACCGCCTGTGGCGCTACGATCTCGATTCCGGTCAAGAAG
>JAZGCO010000064.1:0-2813 GCA_036476995.1 Gemmatimonadota bacterium | reverse complement strand
AGAACTTGGAGGAGTAGATATTCGACCAGGTGTTCTCCTGGGCATCGATCGCGCCGGTTTGCAGCGCCTGATAGACCTCGCCGAGGGCCATTTTCTGCGGGTTACCGCCAATGGCCTGGACCTGAGCCTGCAGCACGTCCGACTCCATGATGCGAAATTTCAGACCATCCGCGTCTTCGGGAACGAGTAGCGGCCGCGGCGCCGAGACCTGCTTCATGCCGTTGTGCCAGAACGCCAGCCCAAGAAAACCTTTATCCGTCAGTTCGGTCAGTAGCGTCTGTCCGGCGGGCCCGGACTGGAAGTCCTCGACGGCTGCGAGGCTCGGAAACAGGAACGGCAGGTCGAAGACCTGGAACGCGTGGGTCAACCGGTCGAACTTGGACAGCGATACGGCGATCATCTGAATCTCGCCGAACGCCAGCGCCTCCAGTGAATCGTCATCGTTCATCAGCTGGCTCGAGGGATAGACCTCGACGACGACGCGGCCCGGGAAGCGTGCCTCGGCCTGTTCCTTGAATCGCTGTGCGGTCTGGCCCTTGGGCGTGCCGGGCGCGGTCACGTGAGGAAATTTGATCAGATAGACCTGATCCTCGGCCGTGCCGCCGCCGCCACAGCCGGCCAGGGCGAAGGCTGCGGCCGTGACCGTCAGCGCACGACGTGTCGACGTGGCAAGAAGGCCGGTTAGCGTGGATTTCACCTGATGTTTCACGGTCTGCACCTCTCGATTCTTATTAGGTCCGGTCCGGCGGGCGCCGACGGGGCGCTTCCGGACCGGTATTTCGTAGTACCTGGCCAGCGCTAAGAGTAGCGCACTGCTTTCCCGCCATACAGCCTCTCGCGAGTGGCTCCTCAGGCCAGTTTGTCTTTCGCCCAGTAATCTTTGGACGTTTTCGTATTCTCCAGGCGTTCGGCATCCTCGAGGCCGGACGCCATGCCGGCCGAGGAGCCCGGCATGATCTGGTGATGGTCGATATTCAGGGTTCGCAGCCAGCGCTGCTGGCCCATGGTCAACGCGATGAAAAAGCCGAGTTCGACGAGTTCCGGCTCGCTGAACTGGCCGTGGAGCCTCTCCCACAATGCGTCGTCGGTTGGCAAGTCCCAGGTAATGGCCTCGGCGTAGGCCAGAGCGGCCTTCTGGCGCGGATCGTAGCGCTCGGATTTCTCGAAATTCAGCAGGTCCATGTAGTCGGCTTCGACCACGCCCTGCGCTTTGACGGATCTCTGGTTGCCGCAGTACTCACATTTGACCGAGTGAGACACATAGATGCGGCAGAGCTCTTTGATCGCGTTGTCTAAGACACCTTCGTAGAAGGCGTCGCGCCAAACTTTAGCGAAGCCGAAGAAAATCGCCGGAACATGGGCGCGGATGGACTGACTCTCCGGACGCGGCGTCCCGATACTGGCGCACCGCTCCAACTCTTTCAGCATCTCCGGATCCTTGATGTCCTGCGGCTCGACATAGCTGATTCGTGGACCGCTCATGGCTACCTCGCTTTTCTGCAAACGATTGCATAGAATTGTCCCAGACTTGTGCAGGGTGATCAAGCGGGGGACCAACCTTCAGTGTAGCGGGTTAGGGACCCGTGCGGGTGACGTCGTGCAGGAACTAGCGTGGGAGGAATTGCTGATCATCGCGATCGCCCTTGCCGTGGGTGGCACGGCCAAGGGACTGACCGGTCTCGGGCTGCCGCTGGTGGCCATACCCGTCATGGCGGGATTCTTAGGCGTCGAGCGGGCCGTGATGACGATGGTCATGCCCGTGCTGGTACTCAACCTATGGCTCACCTGGACGTTGCGGGACTGCGTTAAGGAAGTGCCCGAGATGCCGCGGCTGCTTCTCACCAGTATCCCCGGGGTGGCGTTGGGCGCGGGCGTGCTCTTTCTCGCGAGCGAGCGGTTCCTGGCAACGGCCCTGGCAACCTGGGTCGTGGCCTATCTGCTCCTGCGCGTCTTTCACCCGAATCTGTCGCTCACCGGAGCGGCCCGCCGGCGGCTGGCGCCGGCCGTGGGTTTCGCGGCCGGTTCATTGCAGGCGGCGACGGGTATCTCGGCCCCGGTGCTCGTGCCCTATGTGGACGCGTTGGGCCTGACGCCGCGGGCCTATGTGTTCGCCGTCGCGACGGTCTTCTCGGCGCTGTCCGGAGCACATTTCGTCGTGCTCCTGGCGCTGCGGGCGTATTCGCTCGAGCAGATCACGATGAGTCTGCTGGCCGTCGTCCCGGCGATCGTCTTCGTGCCGCTCGGTACGAAGCTACGCGGTTTGATTCAGCCGCACGTCTTCAGCCAGATTATCCGCGCGCTGTTGTTCGTCATGGCGATGCGGCTCCTCTACGGGGCGTGGTTGGGCTGACTGGCACCATTCATGATCAGTAGGCGACGCCGGCGTCCGCTGCAAAACGCTCCCAGGCTTCGACGAGATCGGCTAGCAACTCGGGCCGCTGGTCCGCCAGATCGTCGGTCTCGCCGATGTCTGCCGCCAGATTGAAAAGCTCCCACTGCCCCGTCGATGCGGGCAGCAGAATCTTCCAGTCGCCGCGTACCAGGGTACGGTTCCCGTGGAGCTCCGCGCCCACCGCATCGTTGGGACCATGCGTCGGCTCGGGGCTGCCCAGCGCGCGACCCCAGAACGATTTCCCCATCATCGTGACGACTTCGCGACCCGCGAAAGTTCCGCTCGGCGCCTCCGTCCCGGTGATGTCGAGAATGGTCGGGGCGATGTCCATGAACGTGAGATAACCGTGATCCAGGCCACCCGGAGCGGCGATCGCGCCGTGATGGATGAAGGCGGCTACCCGGGTACCGCCTTCCGCCAT
>JAZGCO010000063.1:0-4327 GCA_036476995.1 Gemmatimonadota bacterium | reverse complement strand
AAGCGCATGCTCGATCTTCGGGCCGACTCCGAGCATCATGACCGTACTGAACAGGATCACGGGGAGGCCGATCACCAGGTACTGCCACCACGGAACCGAAGCGTGCCACGGAAAGGCCTTGGCCAGCGAGAAGCGGCCACCGGTCTCCTTGCGCACCCGGCGCCGCATGATGGCCCAGCTCACGGGAACCTCGACGAGCAGGATAGTCAGGCCCAGCGCCATCATATTCGGAAGCCCGTTGCTCGTCAGTAACCAGGCTAGGACCGCGAATACAGGCAGGGAAACGAGTCCCGGTACGAGCTGAAGCCAGGCCGCCTCTTTCGCGGTCATTTGTATGGATGCGCCCGGCTCGAAGCTCTTGGGTTGATCTTGCACTTTCACATATCTCCCGTCGGTGTCGTCCTTCACGGACAACTAGTTTTCCAGCGAACGATACACTAGTTTACTAGCTAATCGTACACCAGTCAACTATAATGAGTGACATGATCCCACAGACACGCGCAGCGGACCACGACACGCAGGACTTCATGCTGACCTGGGTGAGCCTGGTACATGCAGGGAGTTATCTGCCGGCCGCACTGAGCCAGCACCTGCAGGAGCGTTTGGGTATTTCGCTGGCGGAGCAGGATCTGCTCAAACAGCTGGGAGTGGCGGGCGGCGAGCTGACGATGGGTGAGCTCTCACGCCGGATCTATCTGTCCAAAGCGGGCATCACCAAGATGATGGACCGCCTGGAAGCCGGCGGGTTCGTCAAGCGTGTACGGCCGGCGGGGGACCGGCGAATCATTCACGCACGCCTGACCAAGGCCGGGCGTGACACGCTGGACGCTTCCCGGAAGCTCCTGGTCCCATGGGTGCGGGAAAACCTTGGCGATCACCTTAGCACGGGCCAGCTCCGGTCGCTGGGCAAGGCTCTCGAGACCCTGCTCAAGGCACACGACCGCTGGGAAGGGCAGATGGCTCACCTGGCGGGACAGCCCGGCACATGAACTCACGTCTGATGCGATCCTGATTCGGAACCTCCAACCCGCGCGCGGGTTTCGCACCTGAGGCTTGGTCACGCTCACGGGGAGGGGAAGATGCGAGGAAGAAGAACACTGCCGCTGGCCGCTCTGGCCACCTTGTTGGTCCCACTACTGAGCCCTTCAACTGCCACTGCTCAAGTCAGGCTGCTGGGGGTTTCGGTCGGAGTTCACTACGGGTTCGAGTTCTCGGACGATGACATCGATCAGGAACGGGTAGGGGTTCAGGCCGTACTCCCGGTCTTCGGAGCTCTGGAGTTAACACCGGCTATCGGATACCTGACCAATTTCCCCGATGTCAGCGGTTTTTCCGGTAATGCCTGGCAGGCGTTTCTGGCGGCTCGTGTACGCCCGCTGGGGCCCGCCTCCTTCCTGTCCATCGGCTACGGCCTGACTGCGATACGGCTGTCGGCTGAAGAACAGGCCACTGGAATCTCAGACTCCAGGACGGAGTGGACAGACGTCGGCGTCGTGGGGATCGAGTTCCCGGGCGGACTGCTCAGGCCGTTCGCGGATGTCTACCTGGTCGATATCCTCGACCGCGAGTCCTCGGTCGGAGGCGTGCTGCTGCTCGGGTTCAACATCGGGATCTAAGTTCAACGAAGGTCGCTTTTCGGGTGTCTCAACAGTGATGCTCCGGTGCCCGGCTGATACCTTCGGCTGGTGCTTTGGCCGATCCGACTGTCTGTGAGGAAAAGGTAAATGAAGAGAGTCCCGATATATCTGTTTCTGTCCTCAGTTATCCCCGTTGTCTCCTGCATGCCGGCGAGCGACGCCGAGTTATCGGTCGAGTACGAGCGCTATGAGCTGGCGAACGGCCTCAACGTCGTGCTCCACATCGATCGTTCGGATCCGATCGCGGCGGTGGCGATGGCGTTCCACGTCGGTTCGTCGAAGGAGGTGGAAGGCCGCACGGGATTCGCGCACCTGTTCGAGCACCTGTTCTTCCTCGACTCCGAGAACTTGGGTCCGGGCGGGCTGGATCGGCTCATGAACCGGGTCGGGAGCTCGGCGAACGGATTCACGACGCGCGACCAGACGAACTACTACGAGGTGGTGCCCAACGACGCGCTCGAGAAGGCGATCTGGGCCGAGGCGGACAAGCTCGGCTACTTCATCAACACGGTCACCGAGGGCGTGGTCGGCAAAGAGAAGCAGGTCGTCAAGAATGAGAAGCGGCAGCGGGTGGACAATGCCCCGTATGGACACAACAACTTCGTGCTCGATAATGCGCTGTATCCGGAAGGACATCCATACCGCTGGCAGGTGATCGGGTCGCTCGACGATCTCGAGGCGGCGGAGCTGCCCGACGTCCAGGAGTTCCACGAGCGTTGGTACGGGCCGAACAACGCGACGCTCGCGGTGGCGGGCGACATCGATGTGGAGCAGACCAAAGCCTGGATCGAGAAATATTTCGGAGAGATTCCCCGGCGGGAAATGCCCGAGATATCCGTGCCGCCCGCGGTCCAGCTGACCAAAGGCGTCCGGCTGTTCCACGAGGACAACTTCGCCAGCTTGCCTCAACTTTCCATGGTGTGGCCAACCGTACCGCTATATCACCCGGATTCGTATCCGCTGGATCTGCTGGCGGACCTCCTTACGGACGGCAAAATGACACCGTTCTACAAAGTGATCGTGAAGGAGGACAAACTCGCGCCTCGGGCCGTCGGGTTCCATGGCACCCAGGAGCTGGCGGGACGGTTCGGACTCCAGGTCCGGGCGTTTCCCGACACCGATCTGGACGCGGTCTACGCGAGTATAGAGAAAGCGTTCGCCCGCTTCGAGGAAACCGGTGTTCCGGCTGACGAGCTTCGGCGTGTGAAGGCCGGATATGAGACCGGCTTCTACGAGGGGCTCTCGAGCACGATCGGGAAGGCGTTCCAGCTCGCCCAGTACAACATGCTGGCGGGAGATCCGGGCTTCGTGACCGAGGACATCGAGCGTGCCCTGGCGGTTACGGAAGCCGACGTGATGCGGGTTTACGACACGTACATCAAGGGCAAGCCGCACGTGGCGTCGAGCTTCGTGCCGAAGGGGCAGCTGGACCTCGTCCTCGAGGGCTCGCAGCGGGCGGAAGTGGTGGAAGAGCCGATCGTCCCGGGCGAGGGCGAGTTCGAGTTCACCGGCCGCGGCGACGTGCCGGCCACTCCGTCCTCGTTCGACCGGTCGGTCGAGCCACCCTTGGGCGATCCTCCCACCCTAAGGGCGCCGACCGTGTGGTCGCAGACGCTACCGAGCGGCCTGCAGGTGCTGGGCATTGAGGACACGGAGATCCCGCTCGTCCGGTTCGAGATCCGAATGAAGGGTGGGCTGCTGCTCGACGACCCGAACCATGTGGGCACGGCGAACCTCCTGGCTGAAACCATGACGCAGGGCACCGCCAGGCGGACGCCCGAAGAACTCGAGCAGGCAATTCAGTTGCTCGGCGCGAGCGTCAACGTGGGCGCTGGACGGGAGAGCTTTGTGATCAGCGGGAGCACGCTGGCCCGGAACTACGCCGAAACGATGGCGCTCGTCGAAGAAATTCTGCTTGAGCCACGCTGGGACGAGGAAGAGTTCGCGCTGGCTCGTGAGAGGGTGCAAAACCAGCTCCGGCAGCAGGAAGCGTCCCCGAACGCGGTCGCGACGAACGTGTTCAACCGGCTCCTGTACGGGTACACCGCTCTGGGCCTGAACAGTCTCGGGACGCTCGAATCGGTGGATTCGATGACGATCGATGACCTCAAGGAGTACTACGGGCGTGCGCTGTCGCCTAGCGTGTCCGCGTTCCATGTGGCGGGCTCGGTTTCACAGGCCGACGTCATCGCGTCCCTGGCGGGTATCGCGGATCGCTGGACGCCGCGCGACGTGACGTTCCCCGATGTTCCAGCCTCGAGCGAGGATGCGGCGGGCCTTTACTTCGTCGACATCCCCGGTTCCAGCCAGTCGGTTCTGCGGATCGGCTACTTGGCGCTGGCCGAGAACGACCCGGAGTACTATCCGGCCACTGTCATGAACTTCCGCTTCGGTGGAGGCGGGTTCGCTTCCGACCTGACGCAGGTGCTCCGGGAAGGGAAGGGGTATACCTACGGCATCGGTTCAGGCTTCAACGGATCGGATCTCCCCGGCGCTTTTCAGATCGGATCCTCGGTGCGCTCCAACGTCACGTACGAGTCCCTGGAGCTGATCCGGGACATGATTGCCTCGCACGGCCCGACATTTGACGCGGAGGACCTGGAGGCGACGACGGGATTTCTTCTCAAGAGCAACGCACGGCGATTCGAGACGCTCGGAGCCAAACTGGGCGTTCTGGCCGACATGAGCGC